>QIHH01000092.1 GCA_003230195.1 Gammaproteobacteria bacterium | reverse complement strand
AATCCGTCAGGACAAAGGGAAGGGTGCGAGCCGCCGCCTGCGTCGTGATAACAAAGTTCCAGCAGTACTCTATGGTGCGGGTCAGGAAGCAGTGTCTTTGACTTTGCAGCATAATACGCTGGTTCATAATCTTGAAAATGAAGCGTTCTACTCGCACATTCTCACGGTCAATATTGATGGCAAAGTTGAAAAAGCAGTATTAAAAGACCTTCAGCGTCATCCGTACAAGCCTAGTCTGATCCATGTTGATCTGCTGCGCATTAATGAAAATGAAAAATTGCGCATGCATGTGCCGATTCATTTTATTGGCGAAGATGTTTCTGTTGGTGTTAAAGCAGGTGGTGTTGTTTCTCATCTGGCTAACGATGTTGAAGTCTCGTGTCTGCCAAAAAATCTGCCTGAATTTATCGAAGCTGATATGACGGATGTCGTTCTTGATGCAACACTGCATCTTTCTGACCTTAAATTACCGGCGGGTGTTGAACTGGTGGCACTGATTCATGATCATGATCTTTCAGTGGCGGCGATTCACATGCCTAAAATAGTCACTGAAGTTGAGACTGACGCACCGGTTGCTCCAGACAATGGTGAAGCGGATGCTGAAGCGGAAGGCGAAGATACTAAAGGTTGAATTGGTAGTATGACTGTTTTTCTACTGCTGGAAAAGGATCGGCAACCGTGGCAACACATATTGATCTGATCGTGGGCTTGGGTAATCCAGGCCCTGCTTATGAAGGAACGCGCCATAACGCGGGCTTTTGGTTAGTGGATACTTATGCGCAGCGTTGCCAAGGTGTCTTTAAATCAGAGGCGCGTTTTCATGGCTAGGCGGCCATCGTGGCTGGTTGTTGAAACCAGCAACCTATATGAACCGTTGTGGTCAATCAGTGAGTTCGCTGGCGAAATACTACAAGATTCCGCTGGAGCGAATTTTGGTGGTGCACGATGAGTTGGACCTGCCACCCGGTGTGGCACGTTTCAAAAAAGGTGGTGGTCATGGTGGGCATAATGGCCTGCGTGACATCATTAAGGCGTTTGGTGGCAATAAAGAATTTATGCGTCTGCGCATTGGTATTGGTCACCCGGGACAGAGTGACCAAGTTGCCGATTTTGTGCTGGATGATCCGTCGCGACGTGAACGAGAGTTGATTCTTGACGCGATTGATGAGGCGGTAGATGTGATACCGCTGATGCTGGATGGTTTTTTTGAAAAAGCAATGAACAGCCTGCATAGTAAAAAGCCTGCAGTATAAACCTGCGAATGTTGTCATTATTCAGCATAGTGAAAAATGAAATAGTAACTGCTCAGATTGCCGCTGATTTGTTACCGAATGTTTTTGTAAATAAAGAGAGACCTTTGCACGAGAACTAGTTTTCGTTCCAGCAAGGCATAAATGATCGAAAAAACGGTGTTTACACGCAGTAAATGAGTGTTTTGAGATCATTGATAACGCGGCTGGAGCGGAAAATAGGCTCGTGCAAAGGTCTCTAAAGAACATCCTCTCATATATATAAACAGGATACCTCCCCATGGGATTTAAGTGTGGCATTGTTGGTCTTCCAAACGTTGGTAAATCAACGCTCTTTAATGCGCTGACTCAGGCAGGCATCGAGTCAGCCAACTACCCCTTCTGTACGATTGAACCCAATGTGGGCGTGGTGCCGATGCCGGACCCACGCCTGGATGCGTTGGCGGCGATTGTAAGCCCGCAACAAGTACTGCCAACGACGATGGAGTTTGTCGATATCGCCGGCTTGGTGGCGGGTGCTTCTAAGGGTGAAGGGCTGGGAAATAAATTTCTCGCCAATATCCGTGAAACCAATGCCATTGGTCATGTGGTGCGCTGTTTTGAAGATGATGATATTACTCATGTGGAAGGCAGTATCGATCCGCTGCGTGATATCGAAATCATCGATACCGAATTGGCGCTGGCT
>QIHH01000097.1 GCA_003230195.1 Gammaproteobacteria bacterium | reverse complement strand
TTCCACCGGGTGAAAAAGGGCGTTACGCGCTTGGTGGCGCGTCGCTTGCCGAAGCGAGTGGTTACCCTGTGGTACCGATGGCCCACAATGCTGGTGAATTCTGGCCGCGTCGAAAATTTATTAAACAGCCGGGAGTGGTGACAGTTCGTATAGGGCCTGCCATTGAGAGTAAAGATAAAAATGCGGATGAAATTAATAAAGAGGTTGAAGCCTGGATTGAAGGGCAGATGATGGAGATTACATCTCAAGGGATAAAGGCTATCAGTATGCGTTAGAAAATCTTCTACAGTTTTCTTGGTATCTACCAAAAGCATCTCCCGCATCTCCATCTGATGAAAGCAAACAAAAGGCACAACCCAGTCGCAATACGCACGCAGTATGAATGGAATAGTGTAAATGCCGGATCAAATCAGGCATTTCTGTCAATCAATCGTTTCCAGAATTCTGAGTGGATATATCGATTACCGGGGAATAAAGTTTGAGAAGAATAGCAGGTGAATATGCCCTAATATCAAATATGAGGGCAAATTGACTGGTTTTTTGCACTTATCGAGAGACTGTAAATATTTCTGTGTAACTGCCAGTTTTAAATATATGTAAATATTTCTGTGTAACTGCCAGTTTTAAATATAGTCCGCTAAACGATCTTCAAACTCGATCATAAACCGATTGAGTGCTGGCTTCCAATTTCTGATTGGCATGGTACCCAAAGCACTTCGTGGGGCAGGCTCTACATTTCTTTGAAAGTGGCGGCGATGTAGCGGGTGCTCATGCCTTGGGCATAGAGAAAAAGAATTTTGTCGTCCATCGAAGTAAAACGGCGTTGATGCTTTTTTACCAGTTGCGGTTCAACGCTGCCTGACCGGTCGCGCGGGGCATCTAGTTCGAACTGCCCGTCTTCTGTCTGCAGGGTCTTTCGTGAGTAGCCATTGCGGTGATTATCTGTCTCAGACGGCTCATGACGTGAAAAGCCAAGGTAATCATCCAGCTCGGCGTTTAAGGCCGCTTCAACGGTGATCTTGGTCAGCATCTGCCGGAACTCGTTAAGATCCGCTTCGCTTTTGATATTTTTAGCCGCTGCTTGGGCTATCGCATGTAGTGCTTCATTTTTCATAGTGTGCCTATCCTCTCCCATCGATGGGGTTAATGATAGGCAGTTACACAAGTTTCAGTACAGTCTCAGGTTGGCTACAGCGGCGTATCGACAGGCGTGCCTTTTTCCACTTCAAATGCTGCTAACATCGCCGCTGCATCGCTTTCATGTGCCAGCATGTACTCTAGTCGGTAATGATGGCTAATTGCTTCAATGTTCTTGATTTGATTTAAAGCACCATCTTGGCTTGCACCATAAATAACATAATGATAATCATCAAGTAGTTTAAACAGTGCTTTTAGGCGAGTCAGTCGTTGTTGATAGCTTGGTGTGCCATCATCGACTGGATTCCAGATTTCACAGTAGAAGGTTGGCTTGAATTTTTTGATGGTTTCGCGCAACCCCTCAAGTACTTCGAGTTCGGCGCCTTCAACATCTATTTTGATGGTGGAAATACCATCCGGCAGGTCTAATAATGTTATAAATTGGTCACCAATAACGGTGACGACTTCTGTCGAGTAAGATAAATCATCCTCGTTTTTGAATTCCTCAATCAAGGAGGCTCCAGCATCATCTGCCTTGCTGGCGTAGAGAGTACGCACCTCATCTTTGTTGGATAGCGCAAATGGAAAACAGTTAGCCTTTTTAAAATGATTGAGACGAATGACCTCTGAGACGAAATATTTACATAGTGGATTAGGTTCGAAACCGATGTATTGACGCTCACGATCAATCGCGCGAAGTTTCACCA
>QIHH01000067.1 GCA_003230195.1 Gammaproteobacteria bacterium | reverse complement strand
CTCCTGTTTTGGGCATCTCAATAAAACCAAAGCCTTTGGAATCGCCCGTTTTTTTGTCCATCACTAATGAGCATGACTGGACGATACCATGTGCTTCAAACATTGTTCGTAGCATGTTTTCAGTGGTCGTGCGGGCCAGGTTTCGAATGAGTAGTTTCATGGGGTCTCCGTGTTGTTGATCAGCGTTGCCATTATATCAGGAATCACTTGGATTAGGCCTTGTGTTGACGACAGTCAGCTAATTGACGCATCAGTGAGGCCCTGCTTTTCTAATAGTGCCATATTAGTTTGAGGAATGGTGTGAACAGCGGGGTGTGTAGCGCGTGCGTACTCGATACTCTCCTCACGAATCAGGTGAAACATTGGGTAGAGTGAGCGATTGGTGTAGTTACGCACATCGTCGGCGCTTAGATCTGCAAACTGATAATCGGGGTGAAAGCTGGCCACCTGAATAATGCCTTGTAGATTTAGCTGGTCAATGAGTAGATCGACAACATTTAGAAACTGATTGTAATCAGGAAATTCTGTGAAACAGTTGGGGGTGATGAACAGTGTGGTTTCAAGGGTGCTGATATTGCTATCACGCAGTTCTAGTAGTGCTTGCAGGAGTGATTCGGTGATCGTTTCTGGTTTGTTTGATTGAGAGACGAGGTAGTGGATGGTCTCTTGTTTGAACGGTTTGTGGGCGAAAGGGCAGAAGTTGTGGCGCAGCACGATATTCTTTAGCCAGTTGCGTGTCTCATCGATCACTACGGTCTCTGTGGTGGAATTATGGCGCATCGATGAGTTCCACTTGATCGCCGATTGCAATGTCACCTGCTTGAATGACACGGCAGCAGACACCGCCACGCCACCGCTTTGCCAACGCTTCAAAGAGTTCTTCGTGGGCTTCTTGCATGCGCTTGCATGGGTCTGTCTCACGGGTGATCAATAAGATTAATTGACCGATATGCAGGTGTTGTTTGGCTGTATTATGCAGGTCAATCCCTTCAATATAGAGATTGGCTCGCCGGGTGGGCCAGGGCAGTATCCGATTTATCTCGTTGCAGGTGGTTTGCCAGTCTTCCATGCTTAACACGGTAACCTGTCGGTTGCCGGGTTTACCGCGAAAATCATCGGCAACGCCAGTTGATACGGTGACATGCGCGCTCGCTAATTCCTGCATTTCACCGCGTTTTCTGTGTCTGATGGCGATGCCGAGTAAATGGCCCATAATGACGATTTTTCCTTGTTGCTTGCCTAGCGGGAAAGATACTGATTTATTGTACGTAATTCAAAGGCATATATTACTCGATGAGCGTGATTAATTGCTCAGAATTATCAGATAATACACGTTGACAATGGGGGTATGGTGTATATAATCCTAAGTGCTTGAAAGTTCGTCTTACATTTATGCACAACCATTTCGAAGTCCTGTATTTAGTTTTCGTCCTGTTTATCATAAGTAATAGCAACACTTCTCAACAAATGGCTGGTTCATATTAAAGTTATTATTATGTCTACAACTACCGGTACCGTTAAGTGGTTCAACGAATCTAAAGGTTTTGGTTTCATCGAGCAGCAGTCTGGCCCAGACGTCTTCGCTCATTTCAGCGCTATCTCAGGTGATGGTTTCAAAACCCTTACCGAAGGTCAGCAAGTTGAATTCACAGTTACTCAGGGTCAGAAAGGCCCTCAAGCTGAGAATATCGTCGCGATCTAGTTTTACATCGCTGCTGGCCTCTTTTGGCTGGCATCGCTCTAATTAATTTTAGAGCAAAATAAAAAGGGTGGGGCCTGATGGCCTTGCCCTTTTTTGTTGGTGAGCTATGCTTCCAACATTCCTCTACGGCCGCGACTGGAGACCACTCCATATGAATGATACTGCCTTTGCATCGCTTGCGCTTCAGCCTGCGCTGATCGAAAACCTTTCATCACTTGAATATCTGGAGATGACGCCGATTCAGGCGAAAAGTTTGCCTTATATCCTAGAAGGTAAAGATGTGATTGGACAGGGGAAGACGGGTTCGGGTAAGACGGCGGCATTTAGCCTTGGCTTGCTTGAGAAACTGGATACAAAGTGTTTTCAGGTGCAGGCACTGGTGTTGTGTCCGACGCGAGAGTTGGCGGATCAGGTGGCAAAAGAGGTGCGCAGACTCGCGCGCGCTATTCAAAATATTAAAGTATTGACCCTCTGTGGTGGCGTGCCATTTAAGG
>QIHH01000171.1 GCA_003230195.1 Gammaproteobacteria bacterium | reverse complement strand
TTACGGCTGCTAATTCGTTATTATTAAGGTTTGAGCCTAATGTTTTAACCAGATGGGGCCTGGAATGCAGGCCGCGCTTCGCGAGGGTGGCGGTGGCTGAGGCGAGTTGTAGGGGGGTTGTCAGGTTGTAGCCTTGGCCTATACCGCTGATCAATGTCTCTCCGGTGTACCATGGCAGCCCTTTCTTCTGGCGTTTCCAGTGGCTTGATGGCAGGATACCTGAGAGTTCGCCCGGCAGGTCGATGCCGGTTTTTTTGCCTAACCCAAAGTGAGAGAGGTAGTCGCTCATCGCATCGATGCCGAGGTACAGTGACATGTCATAAAAGTAGACGTCGCAGGATTCGATAATCGCCTTTTCAAGGGTGGTGGTACCATGCCCTCTTATTTTCCAGTCGCGGTATTTATGGTCGTTACCTTTGAGTGAAAACCAGCCCTGACAGAAGGTGCGTTTATCGGTGGTGACAATGTTATTTTCAAGGCCCGCCAGCCCTACGAATGGTTTAATGGTGGAGCCGGGTGGGTATTGCCCTCTGAGCGCGCGATTAAAAAGCGGTTTGTTGATATCATCTTGCAGTGCGCGATAGCTTTTTGAGCTGATGCCAACCACAAAAGGGTTGGGGTCGTAACTGGGTTTGCTAACCATAGCCAGTACTTCGCCGCTACGTGGATCGATTGCGATTGCTGCACCGCGATGTTTGCCAAGTGCCTGGTCGGCGATCTGCTGTAGTTGAATATCTAGTGTCAAGTGAAGGTCATTGCCGGGGATTGGTGGCGTCTGTTCAAGGGTGCGAATGGTGCGTCCGACGACATTGGTCTCGATGCTTTTAAAACCGACGGTGCCATGTAATGAATCTTCATAGAATTTTTCAATACCGAGTTTGCCGATATGGTGAGTGGCACTGTAGTTGGCGGTATCAAGCCTTTTGAGTTCTTTGACGTTGATACGACCCACGTAGCCGATGACATGTGCAGTGAGATGGCTATAGGGGTAGTCGCGTACCAGCCGTGCTTCGATTTCTACCCCGGGGAAGCGGTGACGATTGGCGGCGAAGCGTGCCACTTCAACATCGTTCAGGTGGGTGCGTAGCGGAATGCTACGGAAGGCGCTTTTTTGTTGCAGCTGTTTGTTAAAACGATTTAGGTGGTCGTCTGAAATTTCAATGAGTTCACCAATGGCAGTGATCGTTTGCTCCATGTTGCTGACCCGTTCTGGCACAATCTCCAAGCTGAACGCAGGCATGTTCTGCGCGAGGATGATACCGTTGCGATCATAGATCAGGCCGCGTGTGGGTGGTATGGGCACGATGCTAACGCGGTTGTCTTCCGCTAGAGTGCTGAAATGTTCGTGGCTAATGATCTGTAGATAGACGAGGCGCGCTAGAATCACAAAGATCATGATGATCACGAATGCAAGCGCAATCGCCGCGCGCTCATTGAAGGTGCGGCTTTCTCGAATGTGATCCTTTATGCGAAGGCGTGCCATCTGCGGGTGTCAGTGATTAT
>QIHH01000099.1 GCA_003230195.1 Gammaproteobacteria bacterium | reverse complement strand
AATTGAAACTGCGCGGTGTGCGTGTATTGAGTGGTGAGCAGGAACTGCTCAACTTTGAGAGTGGTCGCATCGTGCTCAATCTTTTGCAAAGTCTGCGTCATCGTTCGTGGCAGTTAAGTGACCTGGTTGTCTCGGGTGTTGAGCTGGAGATTATGCGCGATGAAGCTGGAAAAATCAGCGTGACTGGTTTTGCAGTAGATACGCCGAATGACTTAAATGATGAGCAGGTAGAGCACAGGGCTGCCGATGAGCAGGCACTGTTAAGCTGGTTATTTTCTCAACCGCGAATGCTGGTTGAATCCAGTGAAATTAACTGGCGTGACATGATGCGGGATGGGCGTGAACTGCGCTTTACGCATGTCGACTTTGAGTTGCGTAATCAGGCGGGACGGCATCAGTTAAGTGGGGAGGCTGAGCTTCCTGTGCACCTTGGTCGAAGGCTCTCTTTTGAGCTGGATATTGATGGTGATTTGGAAGATGCTAATAATGACTGGGAAGTGCTTGGTTACGTCGAAGGTAGTGAATTGCAAATTGCACAGTGGCTAGCGGGACGAGAGCCGTCAGGTGTTCGTGTTGATGATGGCCAGGTTGAAACGCGTTTGTGGTTTGAATGGCGAGATGGTGCCATGCAGCGTGTTGACGGTGAATTATCATTGCGACAGCTGTTGCTGACGCCGATTCAGAACGCGGTTGATGGCGACTCGCGTGATCCGATGAGGATCGATCTGGTGTCCGGTGTATATGCATGGCAGAGAAATGCGGTAGGGTGGTCGTTTGGCATTAATGATTTTATGTTGGGGCGGGAAAATAGAATATGGCCGCCCAGTCAGTTTAGCATTGCGGCATCCGGTGAATTGGGTGGTGAGCAGGTGATTGAGGCGAAGTTCGGCTATGCGCAGATCACTGACTTGAATTCGCTATTAGTGATGAGTGACGCTATTGATGAATCGCTGCGATCGCAGTTGCGATTATTTGCGCCCAGTGGTGTATTGAGGGATGGCTATCTTCATTATCGACGTGGCTTTGTCGGTGAAGAGAAGCGTTACGTACTAACCAGTCAATTTGAAAATATTGGAATGACTGCGCAGGGTGCGTTGCCCGGTGGACAAGGGCTTGATGGGTCGATTTCGCTCGATAATCGCGGTGGCGTTCTCCTCTTGGATAGCAAAGACGTGACAGTATCGGTTCCTAAGTTGTTTCGTGGGCCGCTCGCTGTTAATACACTACAGGGGAGGCTCTACTGGCAACTAAATGAGCAGGGCTGGCAGTTTGAAGGCCGCTCACTGCAGTTGCAGAACAGTGATGTGGCTTTATTGCTGAATTTAGCGCTAAAAAAAGGTGAGTCCGCGCCCGAGATTGCATTGCTAGCTGAGTTTGAGGCTGCCAGTGTGGTCAATGTTTCACATTATCTACCGGTAGGAATTATGTCGGATCCGCTGATTAAATGGTTGGACCAGGCGGTTGTGAATGGTAATGTTTCTGCCGGGCAGGCGATTTTTTATGGGCCGCTTGATCGCCATTTCCCTTATGACAAAAGCGATGGCCTGTTCGATATTCGCTTTAATCTCACGGATGGCATTCTTGATTATGCGCCGGGATGGCCACGGCTTGAAGAGATAGAGGCTG
>QIHH01000173.1 GCA_003230195.1 Gammaproteobacteria bacterium | reverse complement strand
CGGCTCATAATAAATGCTGTACAAAATATCAGCATCTATCAATGGCCTTTGTTTACGTTGATTAGCCGTGATAAATCCTGTTTTTACAGAGTGTAGTTTACATGAGTGCGCGTAGGGCACCTTTGCCAACAAACCTGATTGCCGTGAAACAAAACTCGCACAACAAGGGGTCATGTCTTGAGTTGTGAATCCGTAGCAGGGGAGGTAATACATAATTCAAGACATGACCCCTTTTTACTTTCTTAGCCACTTATCCGTTTTCGTAATTTGTCCATGACGGCTTTGCCACCTGTGACCTTACCGGCTTGCAGGTCGGCGATGCCTTCCTGGATGGTCTTTTTCAGATGTTCTTCTTTCAGTGCCTCGAACTGAGTATATTCCGCCACCGAGACCACTACGGCAACAGGTTTGCCATTCCGGTTGATTCCGATTCCAACAGGGCCATGCTGTGCCTTGAGGAGGATTTCACCGAATTCACGTTTGGCATCACTGGCGTTGAGTATTTCCATGGCGCACCTAATTTTGGTTAAATTAATTAAGTTAATCAGCTTTAGGCTTTTCGATTAGCAATGTCCACCTGCTGTTTCACATGACGGGCTCTGATAATGATCGCTAAAGGCTAGGCCATCTGTAACGGCATACGCACGAAAAATAATGAGGGACAGTTTTTTTGTCGTAGATTCTATATTTTGAGTCAGAATTTCAGCGTCCGCTAATAGTCGAAAGCGATAACTTAATGGCAGTGGGAATCCATACTGCAATAAAACGTCGGCACGATATGCATCTCCACGCAGGAGCATGGGGACGAGAGCGGCTAACTTAATGGTAGTGACGCAGGAACATAGATCGAGGCCATTGGTCAGCACGACAAAGTAAAATCACTGTCCCGCATTTTTTCTGATGGCGCTGATTTTTGGGTCATCCTGTGTGAGCCGGATTTTCTTGGCCGCTCCGCTGTTGCCTGCAAGGTAGGGTGCGGCGGCGGCAGCTATGATGGGTATGGTGGGTATGGTGGGTATGGTGGGTATGGTGGGTATGGTGGGTATGATGGGTATGATGGGTATGGTGGTGCGCAGGTCGTTGGAGTCGGTGGTGATGTTCATCAGGGTTTTCCAAAGAATTTTTCCGGCCGGTTTGATTTTGTAGGCTTCCAGTGTGGCGTTGCTGGTGTACACGGTGTAGCTGCGACTTTCGAGAATGGTACCAGCATAGATTGTTTGCAGGGGGACGTAGACGGTGCTGCGTGTGGTGGTTGCACCGGCTTCATTGGTTCGGGTTCGGGTAATGTTGATGGTGTTGCCACCGATGGTTTCGTAGATGGGGCGGGCGAAGGTATTAACGCCGCCACGGAATCAATAGGGCGTGCAGTTACACCTAAATCTCAATCGCTACGGGTATAGAACGACTATTCCTGCACTTTTGTCCAATCAGAACGAACCATTACGGACTAAATCCGGGCGCTAAACCGGGAAGTTATTGCGTGCCCATTCCTAAGTTTCAATCACTATGGCTATATGCCATCATAATTTTCTTTTTATTTTTTCTTTAACCTCTTTCCTCTGCGTTATTCAAACAACAATTTAATTTCATCAACAAGATTGCCAAACAGGCCGCCGGATTCGATGGGGGAGAGTGCAACCAGTTT
>QIHH01000086.1 GCA_003230195.1 Gammaproteobacteria bacterium | reverse complement strand
CAAGATGCCTTCTATTCCCACTCCAGCGCCCCTTTTTTCCATTCGTAGATGAAGCCGACGACCAATACCGCCAGAAAAACAACCATTGCCAAGAAACCGTACATCCCTACTTCGTCGAGCACGATTGCCCACGGGAAAAGGAAGGCAATTTCCAGATCAAAAATAATAAAAAGGATTGCAACCAGATAATAACGTACGTCGAACTTCATGCGCGAATCTTCAAACGCCTCAAAACCACACTCGTACGGAGATAGTTTTTCACTATCGGGGCGGTTTGGCCCCACCATAAAGCCAGCCATCATCGGCATCAGCCCAAAGAGTGCTCCCATAATCAGGAACACAAGTATAGGAAGGTAATTCTCTAACATGTGTAGTCGTCACCCGCGTCGTATGATACCGAACACTTACATTTTAAGTGATCAGATAATCGTTATTATTTTATTTTATGTTGCTTCTGGCTTGATCAAAAAAATCTGATCATCGCGCCCCCATAGCGCGAACCTGATCGTTTGAGTCTAGGCTAGTGATTAATACTCTGTCAAGCAGTCTTCTTGTAAGTGACCCATCATCCCTTTCATATTTTATAGTCATGATTTTTATAAGGAATTTATTTTCTATCACTCATTTACTTTGGTGCCGATGGCCGGAGTCGAACCGGCACAGCTTGCGCCACCGCCCCCTCAAGACGGCGTGTCTACCAATTTCACCACATCGGCTATTTTATTTTCTCTACTCAATTTATTGTGCTAAGGCTTTACTGTGTTGCTGGTGCTGTATCTATTGCAGGTACATCGCTACTGGCATCTGCATCTTGTGCCGGCATCATGGGTACATCTGTTGGAGAATCTATTGCCATTGCAGGCACTTCAACCGCCATCGATGGCATCACATTATCCGTCACACTGCCTTGGTCTGCGCTCTGTATCGAGAAGTAAGCCAGCGTCAGGCTCGTTAAAAAGAAGAGCATCGCTAATACGGCCGTTGTGCGGGTTAAGAACGAGGCTGAACCCTGGCTACCAAACACCGTTTGTGAAGCACCACTGCCAAATGCAGCGCCGACATCTGCCCCTTTCCCACGCTGAATCAATATCAGACCGACCAGTACGACCATGATAATGACGTGTGCTGCTAATAAAGCTGTTTGCATTACTTCTGCCTTAACAAATTCAGCGCTAAACTCAGTTGAGTCAGCGCTAGTAGATAAATATCGAAACTATCCCGCTGCCTTACAAACAGCCAAAAAGTCATTAACCTTTAGTGACGCGCCACCAATCAAGCCGCCATCTATATCAGGCATACCGAACAGATTTTTTGCGTTAGCAGCATTCACACTACCACCATAAAGAATTTTAATCTCTGCCGCGAGTGCTTCATCCTGTTTAGCCAAGTGAGAACGGATAAAGGCATGTACTGCCTGTGCCTGCTCTGGTGAAGCTGTTTTACCTGTCCCGATCGCCCACACTGGCTCATACGCAAGTACTGTCTCTTTCAATAGCGCGATGCCATTATCGAGAGTTAGCACAGCATCTAACTGCTGTGCAATCACTTGTTCAGTCGTGCCATTTTCACGCTCTTCCAGCAGCTCACCGATACAGAAGATCGGCGTCACATTGCCGCTAACTGCGGCAGCAAGCCTTTCAGCTATCAATTTATCACTCTCACCATAGATATGACGGCGCTCTGAGTGGCCAATAATGGCGTAACTACAACCAAATTCAGTTAGCATCGCGGCGGAGAGTTCGCCGGTAAACGCACCAGATTCTGGTTGCTGACATATATTCTGCGCACCAAGCTTTACTTTACTACCTTCAAGTCTTGAACCAATTGAATCAATAAAAATAGCCGGTGGGCAGACTAATACTTCCGTATTAATGCCATCAAGCCCGGATTTAATGCCTTCAATCAGCGCAATAACACCTTCCTGAGAGCCATTCATTTTCCAGTTACCAGCGACGAGTGGTCGACGCATATCATTATTCCCTTTCATAAACTTACCACGTCAAAACAAAGCGCAAAAGATTACCGCTCTGCGCTAAATAAATCAATGTAAACTTTGGGTAACTACTCAGCTAACCCATGAAATCCACCAGTTCAGCGTTAAAAAATGATCATTTACACCTGTAAACTCACATTTTTCGTCTTGAACTGGCAGATTTCATGGGCAATCTGAACAGCTACAATTTTGGGTAACTAACTAATAATTGTCAGCAGTGTCCGGTTAGGTAATTGCAGTCACCAGAGGAAAATAGAGACAAAAACCTAAAAACATCGCATTTAAAGCTTGACGTACGAT
>QIHH01000147.1 GCA_003230195.1 Gammaproteobacteria bacterium | reverse complement strand
TTGAAGTAATGCGTAAATTTGGTCTTGAACGCGGCAAACACGGTTTAAAGATTATTATGATGTGCGAATTACCATCAAATGCCCTGCTGGCAACTGAGTTCCTTGAGCACTTTGACGGCATGTCGATTGGTTCTAATGATATGACCCAACTCACGCTGGGTCTCGACCGTGACTCTGGACTGATCGCAGACCTCTTCGATGAGCGTAACCCCGCTGTAAAGGCCATGTTGTCTATGGCGATTAAAGCCTGCAAGGCAGAAGGAAAATATATCGGTATCTGTGGCCAAGGACCATCAGATTATCCGGATCTTGCTGAATGGTTGTTAGAAGAAGGGATTGAGAGCATATCGCTCAATCCCGATACTGTAGTGGATACTTGGCTGGATTTAGCCAAGCTAAAATAGGTGCTTAAGTAGAAAGGGACGGTAGCTTAAGCTACCGTCCCTCGCACTATTTGTATTATTACAAGCCGCCTGGGCCGCAATCATTTTCTAGATAATCACCAATCATAGTCAGCATCTCTTCTTGATGCCGGTAATACCAAGGGAACGAGTGAGGCAAGTCTTCAATTATTTCTAATCTAGCAGGCACCTTATCTTTAACTGCTTTATAGAAGGTTTTAGCGTGCCATGAAGGAGTACGCACATCGCGGTCACCAACAAATAATAAAACCGGAATATTGGCTTTATCTGTATTGCGCATTGGGTCCATTCCATTCACTGTGGTGCCCTGTAATATGCGCTGTAGCCTGTTTCTGCTCCAGGTGTTTCCTATTTTTGCAAGGTTTGTCACAGGAGCACCAGAGATAGCGCATTGATATGGGCTATTTGGCCTTACTACTGCAGCTGCAGCTGCAAAACCACCATAGGAGTATCCGAATATGGCAATACGATCAGGGTCGGTAATTCCCTCACTGACTAACCATTTGGCACCATCATCTTTATCGTCTTGCATGGCTTTTCCCCACTCGGAATCGCCTGCTATCCAGAGCTTTCTGCCCAGGCCAGCTGAACCACGATACTGTGGCCTTAAAACAGCGTAACCATTAGATGTCAAAAAGGGCACCCAGCCTGAAGCATCCCAGCCCATACCGTCACGCGCCCACGGTCCGCCGTGTGGATTAATAATTGTTGGCAGTGGCCCGTCACTTTTACTCCAGCCAGCCGGCAAGTCAAGAATAGCTGGTATTTCTAAGCCATCCCGGGCTGTGTAGGTCACCCATTTTTGTTCACCGATGTCTTTGCTGTCAATCCAGGGCCGTTGCCTACCTAATGTGCTGACCTTCTTACCGTCTATCAGTAAATGATATGCTGGTGGGTGTCTACCACTTTCTGTAATGAATAAAACCTTGGATAGATCATCGTTATAACTTGAAATACGGACAAATTGATCTTTAAAGGATTTTTTTAAACCCTCATGGATTGCACGCATTTTTGGTTCAACAAATGTCGTTATAGTGCGAGGCCCAGCAACTGAAAAACCTATTAACTCATTAAAGTTACTCGGCTGACTACCAAAGATTAATCGGGAAATACCATACTGCGGGTGCGCAACCAGGTGTTCATTAGCAAAAAGGCGTGTTTTAGGGTCATACATCCATGCTTGAATTTGCTCACTAAACAAATCAGTAAGCACATAATATTGGCCCGTTGCATCATCTATTCCG
>QIHH01000100.1 GCA_003230195.1 Gammaproteobacteria bacterium | reverse complement strand
CTCTGATGACAGCGGGCCTGTTTCCAATGATCCATCTGGGTCGTCTGTGGAATATGTATTGGGTACTGCCATATCTGACTGATCGCGGTATCTGGCCTAATTTTCGCTCTCCACTTGTGTGGGACGCGTTCGCGATTAGCACCTATCTAACATCATCAGCGCTATTTCTGTTTATCGGTATGATTCCAGATCTTGCGATTTGCCGTGATAATGCAAGAGGCTGGCGTAAAAAACTTTACACCGCTCTTTCATTAGGGTGGCGTGGTGATGATCGTCAGTGGAGAAACTTTCGCCGTACCTACTTAATTATGGCCTGTTTCCTGATTCCACTCGCGGTATCGGTTCACTCAATTGTATCGTCTGACTTTGCAATGTCGATTATGCCTGGCTGGAGTGTCACCTCCTTTCCGCCATATTTCGTTGCGGGCGCGCTTTACTCTGGTTGTGCCGCGATTATCACGCTCTTCATCCTGCTGCGTTACTACTTCCGTTGGGAAGAGTATATGACCATCGCGATCCTTGAAAAGACCGCTAAGCTGACCTTTGCTATCGCAATGGTATGGACTTACCTAAACTTGATCGAATTCGCGTCAGTTTGGTACGGACATTCAGCAGCAGATAAAGAAGTACTGTTGGCCAAGTTCTCAGGGCCATATGCACCGTTCTTCTGGGGCATGATCTTCTGTGGCTCGGTAGTGCCGTTTGCATTAGCATTTGAGAAGTGGCGAAGGCATCTTCCGACCATGATGGTGGTTTCTATTTTACTGAATATCGGCATGTGGCTAGAGCGTTGGATGATCGTGACTCCTACACTATCTCTTTCATACCATCCAATCGCACATGATGTGATGTGGCCAAGTTGGGTACAGTGGTTCATTGTTCTGGGTAGTTTTGGCTGGTTCGGCCTGCTCTTCCTAGTTTTTGTAATGTACGAGTGTAAGGAAATGGTGCTACATCGTCGTGAATTGGCTAATAAAGAGATATCACCAGTAATGGCAAATAGTCCAGGTGGAGGTGGTTCTCCGGCTCCGGGCGTTGCCAACAAGTCGCCTGGCGTGGAGGGTTCCTAAAATGAAAAAGTGCAGAATTTTAGGTCTGTTTGGTAACTTCGATGATGCATTTGCTGCTATCGGGGATTTTAAAAACAAAAAAGTGGATGGCATCACCGTTGATGATGTGACCTTTCTATCACCGATTGAGCACCCAGACATTGATGATGTTCTGGGGCCTCGCCCTAGCGTTATCCCAAAGGTAACGCTGTGTGGCGCGGCATTTGGTATCACATTTGGCTTTCTGTTCTTGGCATCGGCTCAATCAAATTTTTTGATTCAGCCGCAGGGCGGAAAGGCCATTGTGCCACTACCATCAAACATCGTACTCACCTATGAGATGATGATTCTCTTTAGTGTAATCTTTACTGTGATTGCATTTTTGGTCACGACACGTCTCTTCAGAAAACGTAAGAGTCTGTATAGCGAAAAGATCTCGCTTGATCAGGTTGCGATTGAGTTTGAAGTAGATGAGAAATATATCGACCAGATCAAAGGTGTCTTCAAAGACAACCATGCGGTCGAGGTACGTGAAGAGGTTCAAACATGAAAAAGCTATTACTTGCAGCTTTACTGCTGCCATCCATTGCTTACGCATGGCCGTGGTCGACAGATATGATGAACCAGCCAAGCATTAAGCCTCAGGAAGGTGTGATGGCTCCTTTTCCACACCGTTCTATCCCTATACAGGGAATTCCAACGATGGTGAAAAACAGAGAAGAAGCCAAATCACTGGTTAATCCTTTTCCTGTGACTACTGCATCACTGAAAGAAGGTAAATTTCTGTACAAGATTTACTGTGGTGCGTGTCACGGTAACACTGGTGCAGCCAATGCACCTGTGACAGCTAAAATTGGTGCGATATCACTGGTCGACGACTATGTTCAGGGAAACCTGACCGAAGGCTGGCTATTCGGTACGATTACCTTTGGTAGTTATGTGATGCCTGCTTATGGTAAGCCATCTGGTCGTGATGATCTGCGTGGTTCTAATGACCTTTCTGTTGAAGAACGTTGGCATGTTGTCAACTACATCAAAAACGGTTTGGTTGAAGATAATAACAAAGCGGTAACACGCACAGCTTCTGCGCAATAAGCGCAGAGACTGTGGTCGTTTTCGAATCAGAACATAATTAGAGATAGCGAGGCTTCCGATGGATGAAAATTTTGGTAGTTGGTCCGTTTTAACGACTAACTTTCTCATGACGCTCTACATAGCGCTGGGTGGTGTTACACTCGCCTCTGTATTGCATCTTATTAATGGTCAGTGGCGTTACCAGGTTCGTTACATTGCAGTGGCTACTGCAGCACTGTTTCCGCTAGCGGGTATATTATTGATCATTCTACTGCTGAATGGTGAAAATACTTTCGTATGGTTGGCAACGGCAGACGATCCTAATAGCCACTTGCCTGGCTGGCACAACTACACCTTCCTAGTCTTCCGTGAAATCGGTGGTTTTATTGGTGTTGTTGCACTTTACCTGCTGTTTATTAAATACCAGCATCTGGCTTCTGTTGATGACAAATACAAACGTAAGTTCCGCA
>QIHH01000032.1 GCA_003230195.1 Gammaproteobacteria bacterium | reverse complement strand
ATGGTGTGTGCGGATAATCGTCATCTTCTACTAAAATACTTGCTGTTTCATCTTCGATAGTGTCATAGTTCGTGATTTCCCTTTCAGTTGAGTGCTTTCCAACAAGTCCTGAAAAATCAGATCCAAACTGTTTTAAGTACATGAGAACAGCATTTTTTTGACCACGATATTCGGTAAACTGTCCATTACCATCCTTACCTATCGCAGAACGAAAAATTTCGTAATGATCGTCAGGAGCAATTTCATATCCATCGCTGTTAGTAAGGGTGTATCGATAATACTTATACTGCATAATTTTACCCGCCGCAGAAATTAGGGTGTGAACCCAATTCATATTGTTGATTTATTGTAGCAAATCAGATTCACAGGCTTCTGAAAAGGAGTTTGTGATGGCTAGATTTGATTTAACCGATGAAGAATGGGCAGTTATCTCGGGATTGTTGCCCAAACAAGGGCGTGGACCGTTGCGCAAAGATGACAGGAATATCCTGAATGGGATTTTCTATATTTTGCGGACTGGTGCGCCCTGGCGCGATTTACCGGAGCGCTATGGCCCGCGAACGACGGTTTATAATCGGTATGTCCGGTGGGGTGAGCGTGGTGTGTGGCGATCGATATTTGAGGCGCTTGCGCAAGAATGCGAAGATGCTCTGATCTTCATTGATGCTTCAATCGTCAAGGCTCACCGTGCAGCGGCTGGGTCAAAAAAGGGGAACTGGCAGAAGGTATTGGCCGCTCACGCGGCGGTCGCACAAGTAAGGTTCACGCGGCTGTAGATGCCAGAGGGCGGCCGTTTCGGCTGGACATCAGTGGCGGGCAACTCCATGACAGTCAGATGATGGAGGCATTCCTTAATTGGAAAATCCCACCATTGGCCATTGTAGCTGACAAAGCATATGGCAGTGCCAAAATCAGACAGCAGATTGCCGATGAGGGCGCACTGGCGGTAATCCCATCAAAGAGCAACGCACGTGCGCCGATACCTCACGACAAAAACCTCTATGCCATGCGCAATATTGTTGAACGGTTCTTCTGTAAAATGAAAGATATGAGAAGGTTGGCAACAAGGTTTGAGAAAAAAGCCATAAACTTCTTATCCATGGTACAACTCTTCGCAATCAGGTGCTGGCTGAATTGAGTCCACACCCGTGTCTCAGTTTGAAATTAATTTACCAATTTAATCCCCTCGTCACCATACTTGGTTATTATCTGTGGTGATGCGCTAAAATGTTTCACACAAGTGTTGTGGCATATTGTCAGCATATTGTCGAAAATTTGTAATGACAGGTTATAGTTTCTATGTGAGTATTGTTATTAGAAGCTAACTTTAGAAAGGCTGCTCAAATATTTGAGTGGATTGGAAACCATGCCAAAAGGCCCCCAAGGTCAAAAACGCCCCGCTGATTCAATCGGCAATGCTGTAATGGTTGCACAAATCGCTACGGGCGAAGTTGATGATTGCAAAAAGTCGGGGCGAGTAATATCTGGTAAAGCAGGTTCTAAAGCTAGAATTGCCGCGCTAACAAGCGAGCAACGAAGAGATCAAGCTAAGCTTGCCGCACGTGCCAGGTGGGGGTAGTAAATAGTTTTGAGTGTAGAATCTGATTGGCTCAATAAAATACGAGATGAGCTCGGAGAATATGTTTTCTTTTGGAATGCTGACGTATCAGATGAAAACTTTGAAAACCTAGCTTCAGAAGTTACCAAAAATATACC
>QIHH01000105.1 GCA_003230195.1 Gammaproteobacteria bacterium | reverse complement strand
TTCGAAAGCCTCGTGCCAAAAAAGATCTGCGCTTGTTCAGCGGCCGTATTGCCGAGGTTACTTGCCCGCGTATCGCTGTGCTCGGCACCGACGGCGCTATTGGCAAACGTACTACCGCGACTATCCTGACTCAAGCCCTAAACGATTATGGTGTAAAAGCGGTAATGGTCGTTACCGGACAGACGGGGCTGATTCAGGGTGCCCGCTATGGCATTGCACTCGATGCTATACCGTCACAGTTCTGTTCAGGTGAGATGGAAGCCAGCATCATTGAAGCCTTTGAAGGTGAGCAGCCTGATGTGATTATCATTGAAGGGCAAGGTGCACTGAGTCACCCTGCCTACTTGAGCTCTACTTTTATCTTGCGGGGTAGTTGCGCAGATGGCGTGGTGTTGCAGCACGCACCAGGACGTAGCCATCGTTGTGATTTTGAAGATGTGGTCATGCCGACACCGGCCTCCGAGATTAATCTCATCCAGACGTTTGCACAGACCAAGGTGATCGGTCTTACCATCAACCATGAAAATATGACAGATGAGCAGGTTGGTGAGGCGATCACGCAGTATGAACACGAATTTGGCGTTCCCGCCACAGATGCGTTGACGCGATCCCCTGAGCGTCTGGTCGACATGGTTTTTGAAGCATTTCCCACGATTAAAGGTAAGCTAGCTGACTGCGCGTAGTGAGTGCGCCGCGGTTAGAAATTGACCTAGACAAGATCTATCACAACGCTCGGACACTGGTCGAACGCTTGGCTGTAAGGGGTATTTCGGTCACGGGTGTAAGTAAAGCGAGCCTCGGTTGCCTAGCGATAGCCTCAGTTATGCTGCGGGCAGGTGTGCGTTCACTGGGTGACTCCCGCATCGAGAATATCGAAGCGATGCGTAATGCGCAGGCAGCGGTGCCTATGACACTGATCCGTTCACCGATGCTTAGCCAGGTGGTGAGGGTGGTGACGCAGGCTGACATAAGTTTTAACACTGAACTCGATGTTATCAGTCAGCTCTCATCTGCCGCGCAAAAGGCGAAGCGGATACACGGGGTTGTACTCATGGTCGAGCTTGGCGACCTGCGCGAAGGTATCATGCCGGGGGATCTGGAGAGCACCGTGCGTGAGACGATTCGTTTCCCAAACATAGTGCTCAAAGGTATTGGAACTAACCTTGCGTGTCGCTGTGGCGTTTCACCCGATGCCAACAACATGGCTGAACTGTCCGAACTGGCCGATTCGATTGATGCGATCTTCGGCCCCATGCTCAGTATCGTTTCTGGCGGTAACTCTGCCAATCTCGAGTGGGCGCTAAGCGGCGCAGACACCGGACGGATAAACGATCTTCGATTGGGTGAATCACTACTGTTAGGGTGTGAGCCATTGCACCGTCAAGCTATCGATGGCCTGCATACTGATGCCATAACTCTCATCGCCGAAGTAATAGAATCGAAGCTTAAGCCATCACAGCCATGGGGTGAGGTTGGCCAGAGCGCGTTTGGTGTTACGCCATCGGTCGCAAATCGGGGCAATATCTTCCAGACGATCTTGGCCATTGGGCAGCAGGATATTGATCCGAATGGCCTTCAAGCGCCTAGCGGAATTGAGATCCTTGGGGCGAGCAGTGACCATCTTATTGTTGAATCCGGTCGTTGTTTGCCCGCGCAGGTACCGAGATCAGCTTCCAGTTAAACTACAGTGCACTGGTGCGTGCGATGACCTCACCCTTTGTCATTAAGGTCGAGAAGAGCCAGGGTCATTACATGCATGTGTCTGATAGTTATGACAACCCCTAAATCGTTGTTGTCAGGTACTAACACGATTTTTGTTGGCGTGGCACACGCATTAAGACTTAGTTTAACTGTAGTTTACTGATCATTATTTGTTGTTCAATGTCGGCTTTGTCTATATGGAGCGGTCGTCCAGCATAGTAAACATAAGACCTATTCCTGTGCTCTTATGCTTCCTATATTGCATTTTGTCAATATAACCCTACAGACATTTATTCGCTATCCATCTATAGTGAATTATTAGTAGACTCTGAATTCAAGTCATAAGTGCATAACCCGTTAATGTTTTTTCATTAATCCCGGTTAGTTCTTCAAAAACTTCATACGGGGTTTTAAATCCC
>QIHH01000208.1 GCA_003230195.1 Gammaproteobacteria bacterium | reverse complement strand
TGGCAGTAATCCCATCGTCTTCCAGTTGTGTGGTCAAACGATCCGCACCACGTTTGGTCAGGGTAAAGACAAGCGCCTGATCCCAACCACCGCGGCGAATCAGGTGGCTCAATAGCGCGGGCTTTTTTGCCTTATCGACTTCGAATACTGATTGCTTAACACTTTTGGCCGCGGCGTTGCGTGGGCTTGTCTCGATCTGAATCGGATCATGTAAAATACCGCCAGAGAGGCGCCTGATATCAGGTGAAAAGGTCGCGGAGAACAATAGATTCTGGCGGCGCTTCGGCATCAATGACATGATTTTAGTAATATCATTGATGAAGCCCAGGTCCAGCATGCGATCAGCCTCATCCAGCACCAGCACTTCGAGTGACGATAGACGTATCGCACGCTGATTGTAGAGGTCAAGCAAGCGCCCCGGCGTCGCTACCAGCACATCCACCCCAGCGCGCAGTTTCTTCATCTGCGGGTTGATTTTCACCCCACCATAAACAACCGCTGTGCGTAACGAAAGATGTTTACCATAGTTGGCAACATTCTCCCCCACCTGCGCTGCCAGTTCACGTGTCGGGGTTAAAATCAGCGCGCGCACCACATTTGATTTGGCATGCTCACCCTCTGCCAGATTTTGCAGCAACGGCAAGGCAAAGGCTGCTGTTTTACCGGTACCGGTTTGCGCGGCGGCCATCACATCGCGGCGTGACAATATCGCAGGGATTGCCTTCTCCTGCACCGCCGTCGGGGTTTTGTACCCCCCATCTTCAATGGCACGTAACAGACAATCGGAAAGACCCAGTTCAGAAAAACTCATCAGCAAAACACTCAATAGCGGCCCAAACAGAGACCAAAGAAAAATAGAATGGAGTGATTATACGCTATTTGCCGCCTGCCGATTCGTTTGTCCAATAGGTAGCAAGCCAGATGGAAGCCAGATTACTCCCAGTTCAGCCCGCCACCAGTCTGATACTCCGTCACCCGTGTCTCAAAAAAATTCTTCTCTTTACGAATGTTTGACTGCTCATCAAGCCATGGCAAGGCACATTCGGCACCTGGAAAGGGTTCTTCAAAATCAAGCTGGCGTGCACGACGATTGGCAATAAAACGAAACTGCTCAATATGCTGTTCAGCATTATAGCCCAACATCGGCTCTCGCAAAATATAACTGGCATAGCTGATTTCTGCTGCTTCTGCCTCATCCCACATTTCACGCAGTGCGTCAGCATCTGGTTTGATATTTTCTTCCATCATCAACTGTTTTGCGGTGCGAATACCAAAGCCACAGTGCATCACCTCATCGCGCATAATATACTGTAACTGTTCGGCCGTTCCCTTCATCAGCCCTCGGCGCTGCAGTGCAAAGATGGGGCTAAAGCCATTAAAAAACCAGCACCCTTCAAACACCGCGGCGAAGAAGATATAGGACATCAAAAAATCCTGCAAATCATCTCGATTGGTGAGATCCATATCGGCACGCAATACCGAATTGAGGCGGCGATTGGCAATCTTAATCTTTGCATAGATTTCAGGTACCACACGGTAACGATTATAGATCTCGCCTTGATCGATACCAATGGTTTCAATGCAATGCTGATAGGCCCAGGTATGCAGTGCCTCTTCATAGACCTGCCGCGCCTGATAGATCTGTAGCTCCGGCGCACTCATCTTTTCCATTACTGCAATGCCGACGTTACGCATCGCCAGGATATCAGAGGTAGTGAGGTACGCCAGTACGTTTTCATAAACATGGCGCTCATTATCATTCAGC
>QIHH01000149.1 GCA_003230195.1 Gammaproteobacteria bacterium | reverse complement strand
CAATGTGTCACCCTTTCTACACCGGTAAGCAGAAGATCCTTGATACCGCTGGCCGTGTTGATAAGTTTAGACAGAAATACGGTAAAAAAAGCTGATTTGAATCGGCTGCCAACAATGGCCGCTGATTCACAAAAAAGGGTGCCTGATTCAGGCGCCCTTTTTTCGTTTATAGCACCTGTATTTATTGCTTGTGCGCTGCTTGTTTCATCGCTGAGCTTGGCGGGGCAATGCACTGCTGAAAAAATTGATGCTTACCACAACGTTAAATATGTGCATGATGGCGATACCTTGCATTTAGACGGTGGGCAAAAGATTCGTTTGATCGGTATCAATACGCCAGAAGTTGCGCGAGATAAAAAACCAGCGGAACCTTATGCGCATGAGGCACGCGATGCGTTGAGAAAGCTGTTTAAAGCAGATGCACGGGTAGGTGTGCAGTATGGGCGTGAGCGAAAGGATCGCCATGGGCGCACACTGGCACATCTCTATCTGCCTGATGGCAGTAATGTGCAGCAGCGATTACTCGACAAAGGTTTGGCGATGGTCATTGCAATACCCCCTAACTTGCATCATGTTGATTGTTATCAGAAATCTGAGCGTTTGGCACGTATTAAGCGACAGGGTTTATGGCGGAATGGCGGCCCCGAAGTGCTCGATGCGACCGACTTGAGACGTGGTGATCAGGGGTTCACACGGCTTAAAGGGCGCGTGGAAAAGGTGCAGTGGCGCAAAAAATGGATTTGGATTTTATTTTCAGATAAAGCATCACTGCGAATTTCACGCGATGATGCGCACTATTTTGAAAAGGGGGTGTTGGCATCACTGGCGCAAAAAAAGGTGGAGGCGCGTGGCTGGCTAACGAAACGCAAGGGGCGTTGGTCGATTCGTGTGAGGCACCCTGCGTCACTCAAAGTGGTCGGTGATTGAGTAATTGGCGGTCATTTTTGCGGAATCAGTGAAGCATTATAACTGAGCGTAATGGTGCTCAAAATGTCGCGGAGCAGATGAAGTTTGCAGCGGCCTAGGCAATGACCGATAATCGCCTCCTGTGGAGCAAAATAGATTCTATATATAAGGTGTGAGTTGTTGTATGACTGAAGAGAAAAAACAAGCGGCGCTGAATTACCATGCGTTACCGGAGCCGGGTAAAATCTGTATCTCGATCACCAAATCGTGTGTGACGCAGGATGATCTTGGCCTGGCATATACCCCGGGTGTAGCTGAGCCGGTGCGTGAAATTGCCAAAGACCCGGAAGCCGCCTATCAATATACTGCTAAAGGAAATTTGGTGGCCGTTATCACCGATGGCACAGCGGTTCTGGGTCTAGGGAATGTGGGTAGTCTTGCCAGCAAACCCGTGATGGAAGGGAAGGGTGTACTGTTTAAAAAATTTGCCGATATTGATGTCTTTGATATCGAGGTCGTTGCCAAAGACCCAGAAGACTTTATCAACACCGTTGCCAATATCGCGCCGACCTTTGGTGGCATCAATCTTGAAGATATCGCCGCACCACACTGCTTTGAGATTGAAAAGCGCTTGAGTGAGCAGCTTGATATCCCAGTTTTTCACGATGACCAGCATGGTACGGCGGTGATCACAGCGGCGGGTCTGATTAATGGATTAGAGCTGCAGGAAAAGCATCTTTCCAATACGAAGATTGTCTGCCTTGGCGCGGGTGCTGCCGCAATTGCATCGATGCGTCTATTGGTTGCACTGGGCGCGAAAAAAGAAAATTTGCGTATGCTGGATCGTCGCGGTGTGATCTATCGTGGACGAGATGGCCTTAATGAATATAAAGAAGAGTTCGCGGTAGAGACTGATGACCG
>QIHH01000191.1 GCA_003230195.1 Gammaproteobacteria bacterium | reverse complement strand
GGTATGTGGGGCTCACTGTTACCTACCTACTAATCCCTACCTACTAAACCGCTGCTGCACCGCTAACGATTTCAGATAATTCCTGAGTAATCGCTGCCTTTCGTGCTTTGTTATAGACCAACTGTAAATCATCAATGAGTTCGCCTGCATTATCAGAGGCACTCTTCATGGCGATCATACGTGCTGCCTGTTCACAGGCAATATTTTCAATAACACCCTGATACACCAATGATTCGATAAATCTAGTTAATAAGTGATCAAGAACTTCCTTTGCATCTGGCTCATAAATATAGTCCCAGTGATGTTTCAACTCATCTTCATCACTAGCCTTAACCGGTAACAGTTGTTCAACTGTTGGCTCTTGTGTCATTGAATTAATGAATTTGTTGGAGATCATATACAGCTGATCGATCTTTTCCTCATTAAAAGAATCCAGCATGATCTTTACTGTGCCGATCAAATCATCAACCATCGGTTTATCACCAATTTGGGTTGATTGACCAATAATCGATCCACCAACACGAGTAAAAAAACTAACCGCCTTGGTACCAATCAAACACATATCAATGCCGATATCTTTGTCATTCCATTCTTTCATATGACTGATTGTTTCACGAAAAAGATTTGAATTCAGTCCGCCACAGAGACCGCGATCACTGGAAACAACAATGATGCCAATCCGTTTAACCTGATCACGCTCTTCCAGATAGGAATGATTATATTCAGGATTTGCATTACCCAGATGGGCAATGACATTACGAATTTTTTCAGCGTATGGCCTGGCTGCCCTCATCCGTTCCTGGGCCTTGCGCATCTTGCTGGCCGCAACCATTTCCATTGCCTTGGTAATCTTTTGCGTATTTTTAATACTGGCAATTTTGGTTCTTACTTCCTTTGCAGAAGCCATTTTATCTATGTCTCATCTTTAATTAATTCAGTTTAATGCTCAGTTCAAGTTCAATAAATACCGAGTGTTACCATGTATGATTTTGCTTGAAGTTTTCTATGCTTTCCTTAAGTGAAGCTTCAATCTCATCATTGTAGTCACCACTTTCATCAATCTGTTTCATCAGATCTGCACGGTCGCTATGCATAAAAGTGTGTAAAGCATCCTCAAAGGCACTGACCTTTTCAAGTTCAATATCATCCAGGAAACCACCTTCAGCTGCATACAAACTTACACCCATCTCAGAAATGCTCAGTGGTGAATATTGACGTTGTTTCATCAATTCCATCACACGCTGTCCACGTTCTAACTGCGCACGGGTTGCATCATCAAGATCCGATGCAAACTGGGCGAAAGCCGCCAGTTCACGATATTGCGCAAGTGCCAGACGAATACCACCACCTAACTTCTTAATAATCTTGGTTTGTGCAGCGCCACCGACACGAGACACTGACAGACCGGCGTTAATCGCAGGACGGAAACCAGAGTTAAACAAATCTGTTTCCAGAAAGATCTGACCATCGGTAATAGAAATCACGTTGGTTGGTACGAATGCAGAAACGTCACCCGCCTGTGTTTCAATAATTGGTAAAGCTGTCAGCGAACCTGTTTGGCCCTTGACCTTACCATCCGTAATCTTCTCGATATGCTCCACACTTACACGAGATGCGCGCTCCAGCAAACGTGAATGCAAGTAGAACACGTCACCAGGATATGCTTCACGACCAGGTGGGCGCTTCAGCAACAGTGAAATCTGACGATATGCCCAGGCTTGCTTGGTCAAATCATCATAAATAATCAGTGCATCTTCACCCAGATCACGGAAATACTCACCCATGGTACAGCCAGCATAAGGTGCAATATATTGTAGTGCTGCAGAATCTGAAGCACT
>QIHH01000169.1 GCA_003230195.1 Gammaproteobacteria bacterium | reverse complement strand
CAACTCCATTAGTCATCTGACGCTCCAAACCCGTGTAGACGCGCCATGAGAGCGGCGAAAAGAAGCGTGTGCGTGGCGTCAACGAAAAGATGTCGATCACATCCAGGCGTTGCAACGTCACCTTATCGGTCTCGTTATTGGCACGCAGTTCCAGGTTCATCATATTGATATGGGCACCTCTCAGGTAACCATGGCCATTATCCTCCAGACTGTGGAATGCCATCCTCATTGACAATTCCTGATATGTCTGTTCATCACGCTCACCGACACCGATCGAGATACGTCTTGAGTGGTGCCCCTTCTCAGGCTGAACCGGTACAACAATCGGCAACGGGGTATCATCCGCAGGATATTGATTCAGCAACCCTAACAGGGCATGGCTACGTTTGGCGAGCAGATCATCACGTGCCACCGTTGATTGCTGATAACGCTGGTAGCGGTAAGCCGCGTCAATGATCTTCTGCTGCCTGGTTGCATCTAGCGCAATAAAGCCGGCTAATTTAACCACCTCAACATCCGTCACCAACTGCTCAAAATACCCCTCTTCTTCGGCTGAAAACTGAGCCAATAGCGCTTGAAGCTCTGTCATTTGGGAGGCTCTGAAAAGCGTATCTTCAATCAGACCAGCCGCCTCTATCGCTTTCACCGTATCGATAGGTATCGCGGTGATCCCAAATTTATCGGTTAACTCCAGTCCAGGACGAGCCACTTCTAGTAATTCCAATAATCGATATGAACAGTTCTCATCAAAAAAATAGTAATCGAAATTAATCTCTTTCAACTCCCAAAGATGCACCACCATGCGCTCAACTTCAACCGGGGTCAGGTTGAGTCGATACTCCCAGATGTCACGTTTTTCAATGCGGTTATATTCACGAATTTTATTATAGTAAGGCGTAACGATAAAGATGCCCGGATAGCCACCTGTTAACCCCTTCACCGCGTACAGCAACGAATTATCAACCGCCTCAACATTCGCACCAAAATTAACGGCAAAAGAGAGCCATTTGGAATCACTGTCATCAACTGAACGATCCAACCTGAGCAGGGTATGGCCAAACATGGAAGAGGGACTATTCAAATGGTAGGTTGGAAAAATTAATGTGACCTGTTCAGCCTGAACAATCCCGCGCCACTCAATATAATCAAGGCATTCAATCCCTGGCAAGCCCATAGGGTCAATTTCAAGCTGCTCAGTCAGCCAATTAAGACGAGCAGGAAAACGGCAAATTGGGTGCTCATTACCTTGCACGTCAGCGCGATAAAATGCTGCTAATGTAGCCAGCATTTCACCACGAGGGTTGTCTACACCATCATCAGCATTAAAAAATTGTTTATCGTCCACATGGCTTCGGTAGCCACTTTTGATCATACGCTCAGGGTAATAATGCAGTAGATTATGCCACTCGGGCGATTGCCATAGCTGCTGCTTGACAGCTGATGCCTGTATCGTTTTTAGCTGACCACTCGGTGCAGCAAACGTGACAGCAGAAAAATTCGTTAGAACAATTAAAATAGAAGCACAAAAATATCGAATTCGCACACGCATTCACATAGGTTATAAAAGCAAAAAATCCCTGTGCCTTACGGCACAGAGACTTAGGCAACAAACAGCAGTATTAATTAAACTGCATATTTAGCTAAACGCGCATTAGATTTCATCACGGTTAACAGTGAATCGGTCACTTGCTGTGCGGTTACTTTGTCATGAGGAAAAATAGTGCTGAAATTATCATGAACAACCTTAGCAAATGCATCACGATCACTCTTCTCAACACCCATCATCACAGCAACCGCATCCAGTGCTTCACCATGGCCACGTGCAACATCTTCAGAAAACTCATCCATGATGC
>QIHH01000176.1 GCA_003230195.1 Gammaproteobacteria bacterium | reverse complement strand
CTCCATACGAGAGACGATCTCCAGCAGCTTGGCATTTTCGATCGTTTTTCCGAGTTGCTCACCGTAGGCGCTAATCTGCTCCTTAAGCTCATCAGGGATCGATTTATTTTTTTCTGGTTGAGTAAATACCTGCATCAATAGCCCCTTGGTATAATGGCCGGTGGGGTTCATGATATTAATACCAGCCCGTTCAAGTGCAGCCATCACTGTTTGCAGCGGTACCGCAATACGCTCACCATCTCGCAGTGTGGTGGCACGGATCGCGAGGTGGTGCGCGGTATAGCCATAGACATGATTCCAGTGCTGAATAATTTGAGTGGGTGAATGGGCATCCGACTGGTCAACAAAAATTCGTAATGTCTGGCCATTCTCAAGCATCTTATACACGGGGTATGCGTTCCAGCCAGCGGGAAATTGATAGTAATTTTCGCCGCTAAATTGGGTGGTGCTGTAGCCATGTTCCTCTTTAAGCAGGCTGGCAATGCGTTCGGCATCTAGGTTTGCCTGATTGCCGCAGCGAATGGCGAGGTGATCGAAGATAACATCCCAGCCATATGTCGGTGCGATTTCAAGCAGAGTGAGATCGGCTTGACTATAAAAGAACGATTCAATACTTTTTACCGCGCAGTAGATGTCCAGGTTTTTAACCCAATCGGCGATTAGTTTCGCATGATGATGATTGAGGGTGGCGTTCGCCTTTGCTAGTGCCATATTGATAAAGTCATCCGCGTAGGCGGAGACATGTGCCGTGGCACCGGCCAGATCCATTTCGAAATGCAGGCTGTGTTTTGCTGTTTGATATGCCGCTAAAAGGTGGGAGACATCATCAATACCATTAAAAAGTGAATAGGCCGAAACGGGCTGTGGTTGTGCGACAAACGGGGTGAGATTCAGTGTAAAGAGTTCAGCGGTATCGCCGATGGCCTGGATGGCCTGTTTGTTGTTGGCATGGCCCTGAAACGTTGGGTCTTCACCAATCAGAGACCGGGCTACATTGGCAGCAAAGGTATTCATACGGTTGGCGGGCATAACAGGCTCCAAAGATGTTGAGTGATAATCTATTTAAGGGCACCTCTATCCTTCTAATATCGGCAAAAAGGGACTAAATATGACTATGCGAAAGGTGTTACTACTGGGCGCAGGCAAGATTGGATCACTGATTGCCACCATGCTATCGGATTCGGGTGGCTACGAGGTCTATGTGGGCAGCCTGGAGACCGATGAGGCGAAAAACCTAGTGAAAGAGCTGGGGCTGACACATGTGACGGTATTTCCACTGGATGCCCAGGATGAGCAAGCTTTAGATAAGGTAATGTCGGGTAAAAACGGTGCAGGTAAGTTTGATTCAGTGATTTCAGGGCTGCCTTACTATTGCAATACGTTGGTAGCCGATCTGGCGGCGAAATATGGCCTGAACTATTTTGATCTCACCGAAGATGTCGGTGTGACGCGCCATGTGCAGAACGTGAGTAAAGGGGCGAAGAGCATCTTTATGCCGCAATGCGGCCTTGCGCCTGGCTTTATCAGCATCGTCGCGAATGATTTGATGAAAAAATTTGAAGTGATCGACATGGTGAAGATGCGTGTCGGCGCGCTGCCGGTCAATCCCAATAACGCGCTTAAATATTCACTCACGTGGTCAACCGATGGTTTAATCAATGAGTATGGCAACACCTGTTATGGTATTGAGAATGGCGAGTTTATCGCGCTTCAGCCACTGGAAGGGTATGAGACGATCACCCTTGATGGTGTGTTGTATGAGGCTTTTAATACCTCGGGTGGTCTGGGTACCTTGTGCGAAACCTATGATGGGATGATTCGCACCATGGATTATAAAACGATGCGCTACCCCGGGC
>QIHH01000217.1 GCA_003230195.1 Gammaproteobacteria bacterium | reverse complement strand
AAGTTATCGTAAAAAAGAAGCCATGAAATTAAATCATAAAACCGGCCAAGTTAATTGACGCCAACCGGCCAAGCTAGTTGACGTCTGACACTCTGATGCTCGCGTACTGATTCTGGGTGAATCAGGTGCTGAAAAAGAGGTCGTTGCGCATAATATTCATTACCACTCTAAGCGTCGCGGAAAACCTTTTGTGCCAATGAACTGTGGACTAATCCCTTTCGAATTATTAGAAAGTGAGCTTTTCGGACATGAAAAGGGGGCTTTTACTGGAGCGATTAATGCGTACCAGGGACATTTTGAATTAGCTGAAGGCGGCACCTTATTCCTCGATAAGATCGATGACATGAATATGCATGTGCAGATGAAACTACTGCGTGTATTGCAAGAACATACCTTTGAGCGTGTCGGCAGCAATAAGACCATTGAGTCCAACGTTCGTATTATTGCAGCAACTCATCGTAATCTTGAAGAAATGATTGTCGAGGGTAAGTTCCGCGAAGATCTTTTTTATCGACTGAATGTATTTCCTATTGAAATACGACCACTTCGGGAACGCATTGAAGATATCCCGCTATTGGTAAACGAATTGCTGAAACGGCTTGAGCATGAAAAACATGCTTCCGTTCGCCTGACTCAGGCAGCGGTGGTGGCACTGTGTCAATACCACTGGCCGAGGAATGTACGTGAACTTGCTAACGTGATCGAACGTTTGGTCATTATGCATCCGTATGGCGTGGTTGATGTGCATGACCTACCAAAAATATTCCAGGTCGATAGTGATAATAGCATCAGCCCGTTGACCTCTGTCATTCGAGAGAGTACGGCCGATCATACGGCACCCAGTGTCGCATCAGTTGACTTGCTTGATACATCAAGATTGCCGCAAGATGGTATCGACTTAAAAAAGCACCTGAGTAATCTGGAATATAACCTGATCAAGCAAGCGCTTGAGGATGCCGACGGCGTTGTATCACATGCGGCAAACCGTTTGCGTCTACGCCGTTCCATACTGCAGGAGAAACTGCGTAAGTATGACCTGCCGTGGGCAGATAATTCTTCGAAAAAATAACCTCTAAATTTAGGGTTCCCCTATAAACACCCAAAATAAAAGCTAACAGGACTGTAGTGGTCAAGTAATTTTGGCGACTAAAGAAGTCACCCATGATAATGATTAACAACATAAGTATTCACGTAGAATTTCAACGCATCACGTCACCATTATCCAGGCCGCCCATCACAAGGGAGCCGAGTTCATCTCATTACGCATTGACCCCTCTGCATGATTTCACTATGCTGGGCCAATGAAAATATCCCCGTATCTTTGCGCCGTTTTAGTGGTCTCTTCTCTGGTTGCAGCACCCGCCATTGCATCGCCCGACAATAACTCATTGCTGATACAGCTTAATGCCCTCAGCGAACGTCTCAGCGGACTCGAACAACGTCTCGCGACCATTGAGAAAAAACCAACCACGATAACCCGCACCACTATCATCAAAACTGATAACTCACTGCCACCCCCCACCAATCCTGGTGAATGGCGTGATGCAACCAATTGGATACACCTCAAGGTTGGTATGGACTATCAGGATGTACGCGATTTGCTCGGTGATCCGCTCAAAATTCGCCGCGGTACCTCAGAATTCTGGTATTACACCGAACAAAAATTCGGTGGCCCTCATCTCAAGTTTCTCTTCAAAAAAGTGAACGGGTGGACAGCACCCGAAGGGATTGCCGAAACCGATTAGGCACCAATTAAGCGCCATCACTCACTATGATAAAACGCGTTAGACAGATCGCGCTACTACTCGGCCCGACCCTTGGGCTATCGATAGCTGCCTTTGTCGATATCCCCGGTCACACACATGCGGCCTC
>QIHH01000114.1 GCA_003230195.1 Gammaproteobacteria bacterium | reverse complement strand
TACCTGCAGAAAAATTTAAACAACTGACTGCTGAATTTCTCGATATCTATCAAAACCACCTGACTCATAAGACAGTCCTCTTCCCTGGTATGGCGGAACTGCTAGCGACAATAGAAGCACGCGGCCAACTGTGGGGCGTGGTGACCAATAAACCGTCATGGCTGACTAACCCTTTAATGGAAGAGTTAGGGCTAGCACAGCGCGCTGCCTGTATTGTGAGTGGTGACACGGTTGAACGTAAAAAACCTCATCCACAGCCGATGTTTTATGCCTGTGAAGTGATGGGTGTCAGTGCCTCAGAGTGCATCTATGTGGGTGATGCCCAGCGTGATATCGAGGCCGGCCAACGTGCGGGAATGAAAACTATTGCCGCGCTCTTTGGTTACATTAACGACGGTGATGACCCTTCGACGTGGGGTGCCGATGGTTCGGTTGAACATGCCAGTGAAATCATTGAATGGCAAAAACGTTTTAATCAGGATGCGCAATAAAGAAATGAGCACCACCAGCTATATCATCATTGCTATTACCGCTGCTGTTTCACTACTGATTGGCGCACTGTTGGCACATCTGCGTGCACAAAAACAGATCGCTGCACTGCAACGCGAGAACAGTACGCTGGCGACCACACTGGAAATGCAACAAAGCAATGTGAATGAAAAAATAGAGGCCCTTGAAAAAACTAAAGCACAACTCAGTGATACCTTTAGTGCGCTCTCAAGCGAGGCGTTGAAAAGCAATAACGAGCAGTTTCTCAAACTTGCTCAGGAAAATCTTAAGCAGTTTAACGTGCAGGCGCAGGGTGATCTGGCCCAAAAAGAGCAGTCGATTGAGCATCTGGTCAAGCCGATTAAAGAGCTACTGGCGAAGAGTGAGAAGCAGATTCGCGAGATCGAACATGAGCGTAAAGAGTCTTACGGCGCGATTACTAAACACCTAGAAAGCATGGCGCAGACCCAGCAGATGCTGCATGGTGAAACCCGTAATCTGGTGAAATCGCTGCGTCGTCCAGAAGTTCGCGGGCAATGGGGTGAGATGACACTCAAGCGGCTAGTTGAATTGGCGGGTATGGTTGAATATTGCGACTTCTTCGAGCAGGAGCATACTGAAACAGACGATGGCAGCATCCGCCCCGATATGATTGTGCGTATGCCTGGGCGGCGTGAGATCGTGATTGATGTGAAGACACCGCTGGATGCCTATCTCAATGCGATAGAGGCCGATAGTGATGAGCTGCGTGATCAACATCTGCTTCACCATGCTAAAAAAGTACGCGAGCGTATCCGGGAGCTTGCCAGTAAGGCCTATTGGGGGCAGTTCAAACAGAGTCCGGATTTTGTGGTGCTGTTTATTCCGGGTGACCACTTCCTGAGTGCCGCACTCGAAAAAGATAGTGCGCTGTTAGAAGATGCGCTGAAACAGAAGGTGATTCTCGCTACGCCCACCAGTCTCGTTGCACTGCTGCGTGCGGTGGCTTTTGGCTGGAACCAGCAGGCGATCACTGATAATGCCGAAAAGATTCGTGACCTCGGTGAAGATCTCTACAAACGACTTTGCACCTTTACCGGCCATATGAGCAAAGTGGGTAAAGGGCTTAACAGTAGCCTAGAGAATTACAATAAAGCGGTTGGTTCATTTGAACGACAGGTGCTTAGTGGTGCCCGTAAGTTCACTGAAATGGGTATTAGTAATCACAAAGAGCCTGAAGCACTAGAGCCGATTGAGAAATTGGCACGCACGTTGGAAGAACCCGTTAATAAGGAATAGGATGGCAAGCTGGGTCAGTCAGCATTGCTAGCACTGTATCCTCTGATGAGCCGGTTGATTAACGCATTGTTTGCCAGTTGAATGGGCTTAAATAACCATCATAAGGTGGCATCGGGACTTCTAATCCGACAAA
>QIHH01000005.1 GCA_003230195.1 Gammaproteobacteria bacterium | reverse complement strand
CCATGTCACGAATCCCATTCGCCACGGCCGCGACATCGTCACACACTATATAGACCTGCTGCTGTGGTAACAGGCGCTGGTCCAGTAATTTCACCCGCCCCGCATCCCAGATCACCGCTCGTACCTGATCAAACTGCTGCGCCATGCCAAAACTCCAAAAAATGACTGATAAATCTCAAGGACGCCATCTTACCGCAGATAAGACAAGTGAATCCAAGCTAGCTGTAACCGAAACCAGCTAAGGGAGAACTTCAGATGGCCGATATTTACCTTCATGAACAGAGTAAAACAGCCAAAATGGCACTCGGTGAGCGCGTTGCTCGTACTATTGATCGTGCCACTGAATGCACACGCTGATAAAAACATGGTGTTGATCGTTGGCGAAGAGACACGAAACGAGCGTGCCGCGACTCTCCAAACAGATGTAAAACAGGCGAGTCCAGCCGTTGCAGACACAATCGAAGAACAGCCGCCACAGCACGCCCTGAAACCGCTAACAAAACCCAGCACCAGGAAAGATAATGCGTTTGAGTTTATCACCTTTGAAAATGTGCTCTTTGCCCACAATAGTAGTGCGCTCGATAATCGCGCCAAACAGATCCTTAGCGAAATTGCCGCCCATCTAGATAACAATGAGAAGGCTAAACGGCTGCTCATCAGCGGTTTTGCCAACAAGATTGCCAGCGATGATTACAATATCAAACTTTCAGCAAAACGCGCCTTTGTGGTACGCGAATACCTCCGTCACATCGGGGTTTCACCTAGCCTGCTGCACACCGCTGGTTGGGGAGAAAGTTTTCCTGCCGATGAACACTGGACCCACAGCGGCCGCAAACGCAACCGTCGGGTTGAGCTTTATCTGGTGCAGAACTAAAGAACGATGCAAGCGCGCTGCTATTTAAGTCTGGGGTCCCTTAACAAAACCACCCTTATTCGTTAGTAAAGCTGCAAGAGTGATTAAGGCCAGTAGGTTAACTTGGTTCGACCCCAGAATTACAGGCTATGCCCAAAGTATTTGAGAGTTGAATCTGAACTATTCCCTGAAATTCGACTCTGAATATTAACTTTCCAGTCGAACCTTATTATCAGCATGTTTAAGAGTGTGAAGCAGTCGGAAAAAATCAGAGTCATGTGCGTTATTATGAGCACGCATCAAATTTAAACCATTGAGAGACCAACCTTACATCATGAAGCCGAACAACCATTTGAATATCGTTAAAAACTCCCTTTTTGGCAAAGACTTGAGCGAAGCACAGTGCCAGACACTCTCTGCGATCATCGATATTCGCCACCTTAAAGCAGGGGAGGCATTGATCACTGAAGGCGAGGTTGATCACACCCTTTATGTACCGATCAGTGGCAAGCTCTCAGTGGTCAAGACCATAAGTGGTGGTCAAGAAGAGCAGCTGCATGTGCTCACCCCTGGTGAACTGACCGGTACGCGGGGCTTTCTTGATGGCAAAGAGCCCAATGCAACACTGCGCGCCCTCACGAATACTCAGCTCATCTGCATTGAGCAGTCAAAATTCGAGCAGCTCATCTCATCAGAACCGACTATCGTCTATCAAGTGATGCGCGCTATTGTACGTGACATCCACGATATCGTTACCAACATGAATAACAGCCACGTAGCGTTCTCTAATTACATCAACAAGCAACACGGCCGCTACTGATCGCGACAATGCGCTACAAGGCACTCCCCATCACACTGCTTTTTGTTGCTCAGATAGCCGCAACCTCGAAGGGAAAGGGGACGGGAGGGAAAGGGGACGCTACCCTTTTCCCTTGTTTTTTGGCAGTGTGCGGCGGCACTTGACCATCGGTAGTGCCCGGCTTTTCTTACCATTCGCGCTCTTACAGGGTTACTTTCAACGTAGCGTATCGCTGTCCACATATACTGTTCAT
>QIHH01000034.1 GCA_003230195.1 Gammaproteobacteria bacterium | reverse complement strand
AATTGCGCGAATACTGGGCCGGGGTGAAATTTAAAACGAGCGCTTTTTTGATCGTAAACCGAGACGCCGAGAATATCAGCGGGCAGCATATCGCTGGTGAACTGGATACGCTGAAAGTCGAGGTCGATCACTCGCGCGAGTAGATGAGAGAGCGTGGTCTTGCCAACACCGGGCTGATCCTCAATCAACAGATGGCCGCGGGCGATCAGGCAGGCAAGTGCCAGGCGTAGTACCTTTTGCTTGCCGAGAATCACCTGCTCCATCGTCGTGAGCGTCTGTGTCAGCAGTGTGCCGTTACTGATAGTGTTTTTATGGCGGGTAAGGAGGCCTGAAGCGGTTTGGCTCATCTGTATTAATTCCATTCCTTAATGATTACTGCGTACCACAAAATGGGAGTGATTTGTGGCTGCGTTTATCTGTATTTAAAGAATAGCGGCAGAAAAGGGAGATGATTTAAGGAGTCGGTGTTTACTAATCCGAAGGTGATTATATTGAGGCGACGGATGGGTTGAATTTCTGGATGACTAAAATAATTCCACATCATCGTGGACCGCTGTCTGCGGCGCATTTACTTTGCCCTCTGCAAGCAGTTGTGTGTAGTAGCAGATGCAGTTTCGACCATTTTCCTTTCCGAAATAGAGGGCGTCGTCGGCCAGCCGCAGCACTTCGGAGGGGATTGATTGGTTGGCGATTTCATCGTATCCAATGCTGACGGTTATATTGCCAACTTGTGGAAAGGGGTATGTGCCGATTTTCTTATGAAAACGTTGCAGTGCCGATGCAGCTCCCGGATGATCTGTGCCACACAAGATAACGACGAACTCTTCGCCACCAAAGCGGAACAGCTTGTCATAGTCACGAAATGATTCTCGCATAATGTTAGCCAATAGCAGCAGCACCTCATCACCATACAGGTGGCCGTACTGATCATTAATTCGCTTGAAAAAATCGACATCAACCACGGCCAGCCAGTTGTTTTTTGAATCTTCCTGACTGCGACGATCAACATTAGTTAATTGACCATTAGCAGCTGTACTTATTTGATTCCATTCAGTCATCAGCCGGTCAAGATCGCGGTCGAAAGTGCGGCGGTTTAGCAGTCCGGTCAACGTATCGTGCTCGCTTTCGTTCAGTAACTTTAGGTGATTGAGATAAATTTGAAAGTACCCCTTCATGATGCTTTCGAATGGTTGAGAGCCTGGGTCATCACCTGATACCGAAAATAAACTGACCACTTTATTTAAGTGGTTCACAATGGGTTGAAAGTAGGTGAATTTTCCTTGAGAAGCTCGCATTAACAACGGTTCTTTATTAGTGATGCAGTCGTTTGCATCACTGGGTATGTCGGCATACTCCTGGTTGTTTTGGTGTATGAACTCCATCTCATCCGTTATTTCAAGTGTGAGAATATATTTTGGCTGGTTATATTTGTAATGAACTTTGTATACGGCAACTCGCTCTACATCTAGCAGCTTATGCAATGTGTTTGCGAAAGAAGCTCCCAGCAAATCACGATCAGCATGCGTGGTGACTTCCGCGATAGATTTGATAATTTCATCAGTGGGGTGGTTCTTTATTGTCACGTCTAATTTCTCACTTGTATTGCTTTATGCTTGCCAGATAGTACCATAATGGCTCAGGTCATACTGAAGCAGTAATGTACTGGAGCATTCATTCGTCGTTGTATAAATGCTTTGTGGCCATTATGGCGTTTAGATTACTGACTGGGTACCAGCCTAACCAGCGAGCCATCGTCCGCGTCGGTCAACAAATAGAGAAAGCCACCGGGGCCATTTCGCACGTCGCGAATACGGCCCAATTGTCGTTTTAACAGATGCTCTTCATTTATTACCTTGTGATTACGTAACTCAAGGCGAACAAGCTGTTGAAACTTTAGTGAGCCGATAAAAATA
>QIHH01000214.1 GCA_003230195.1 Gammaproteobacteria bacterium | reverse complement strand
CCAGCGCAATTTCAGGCACCACCGTATATTCCGAGAAAGTAGAGGTTCCCATATAATGGTAAATGGTTTTGCCATGACAGGAAAAACGCGAAGAGCCATCAGGCATTAATCCCTTGCCCTGCGTTGCGCGAATTGCCTGACAAAGGTTCGTTTTACCCGAAGTGCAAAATTTACAGTGGCCACATTCCGGTGTATAAAGCGGAATCACATGATCACCCACCACCAGAGTGGTCACCCCTTCTCCCAGCTCTTCCACAATCCCGCCACCTTCATGGCCCAGTATTGATGGAAAAATACCTTCAGGATCCGCGCCAGATAGCGTGAAGGCATCAGTATGGCACACCCCAGTCGCGACCATCCTCACCAGTACTTCGCCTGCCTTGGGTGCTGCCACCTGCACAGTTTCAATCGTTAAAGGCTGCCCAACCCCCCAGGCTACTGCTGCACGTGAATCCATACCACTCTCCTTTTAAAATTTAACCACTGATTTAATTGCACACGGCATCTATGAAGACGCTGCAATGGCAATACCAGTAATCTCTAATATCGTTTTGATCATTTCTGACATAAATAGTTTACAAGAAGAGACCTTTGCACGAGAACTAGTTTTCGTTCCAGCAAGGCAACAATGATCGAAAAAATGGAGTTTACACCCAGTAAATGACAATTTTAAGATCATTTATAACGCGGCTGGAGCGGGAAATAGACTCGTGCAAAGGTCTCAAGAAGTGATTCACTACGAAACACACTGATATGGTTCCAGCAACAAGCGAATCATCTGCACACCGCGCATCACATTTTCTTTTGTTGGCCTCTCCCCCAGCACCTCAAGATAAGGTTGCCAAAATAGCCCGTAATATAACGCCGTTTGCGCAATAAATCCTCGTTGTTCACTGCTAAACGACTGCAGTATATTCACCTGTTCAAATAACTGCAAAAAACCTACTATCTCTTTTAAACGCTGTTGAAACACCTGATGACACATTTTCTTCAATGCGCTATCTTTATCCAGAAAAATGAACGTCAATACGCATTGACTTCCCCCCTACCCCAGCGCAACCCTCATCGGAATCTCACTCAAGCGACTTTCCGCCAACGCGAGCCGATTCAACGCCGAGATCACCGCCTTTAACGAGGCACTCACCGTATCGTGATCAAACGCGGCACCAGCAAAACGCTGGCCTGCCACTTCCAACTGCACATAGGCGATCGCCTCAGCATCGGTACCCTCTTCCATTGCATGCTCGCTATAATCAACCACCGATAACGACTGCCCGCTGTAAAGCTGCCACGCATCGGCAAATGCTGAGATCACCCCTTCACCCGCACCGCTGACCAGACGTTCTTTGCCATCGGCCATGATACGTAATTCAAGTGTGTCGCACGTGCCGTTGTTTTCAAGTTGATAGCCACGCAAAGCAATCGGTGCATTATCCTTCACAAAATGCTCGATAAAGATCTGGTAGATTGTCTCGCCGTTCACCACGCCACCACGCGCTTCGCTCTCCTTTTGAACCTGCTGCGCCAATTCCACCTGCATCCAACGTGGCAGACATAAGCCATAGTCACGCTCCAATACAAAAGCAACTCCACCCTTGCCGGACTGACTATTCACACGGATGACTGCCTGATAGTCACGCCCCAGATCTTCCGGATCGATTGGCAAATATGCGACCCTCCACGGCGCATCTTCCTGCTGCTGTTTTAAACATTTACGAATCGCATCCTGATGGCTGCCCGAGAAAGCGGTATAGACCAACTCGCCCACCCATGGGTGACGCGGATTGACCGGGATTTTGGTGCACTCGGTCACCACCTGTATCATCTCATTCGGATTAGAAAGGTCTAACTCTGGATCGATACCCTGGCTATAGAGGTTCATCGCCATCGTGACCACATCCATATTGCCGGTGCGTTCGCCA
>QIHH01000154.1 GCA_003230195.1 Gammaproteobacteria bacterium | reverse complement strand
CCGTTGCGGTTGAAAATCCTTGCAGCGCTGCATTTCGCATGCTTTCTTTTTGTGCGACGATTGCAGGGATCATGTCAGCAAAAATACTCACAGACATTCTTGCCGTGTCCGCAGCATCGAAGAGCGGCTCTTTGTCTTCTTGATTGTCTTTGTTGTAAGCGAGTGGCTGGCTCTTCATTATCGTTAACAAGGCAATCAAATCACCATTCACTCTGCCGGTTTTGCCTCTCACAAGCTCGGGTATATCCGGATTTTTTTTCTGTGGCATGATGGAGGAGCCGGTACAAAAACGATCGGGCAGCTCAATGAAATTGAACTGCGCGGATGACCAGATTACCAGCTCTTCTGAAAATCGTGATAGGTGCATCATGAGAATGGCGGCGGCGCTGCAAAACTCTATGGCAAAATCTCGATCACTGACAGCATCCAAGGAGTTTTCACACAAGCCATCAAAGCCCAATAAAGATGCCGTGTAGTGTCTGTCAATAGGGTAAGTGGTTCCTGCTAGTGCCGCCGCTCCTAATGGCATTTTGTTGACTCGTTGGCGACAATCTATCATGCGCAAGCCGTCTCGCTTTAACATTTCGTACCAGGCCAATAAATGATGGCCAAAGGTAATCGGTTGCGCTACTTGCAAGTGGGTAAAGCCAGGCATGATCGTATCGGCTTCTTTTTCGGCTAAATCCAGCAATCCATTTTTCAAGCGATCAAGCTGCACTATTAAGACATCAATTTCATCTCGGAGATACAAGCGAATATCGGTTGCTACCTGATCATTGCGTGAGCGCCCGGTGTGCAATTTCTTACCCGCGATGCCAATTTTTTCTGTCAGCTTTGCTTCAATGTTCATGTGAACATCTTCCAGCGCAATAGACCATTCGAATTTACCGCTTTCGATTTCAGTTAATATGGCATCTAAACCCTGGCAAATAGAGTCGCACTCGCTGTCTGTTAGCACGCCCACCTTAGCCAGCATCTGTGCATGGGCTTTGGAGCCGAGAATGTCATAACGATACAATCGTTGATCAAAGCCAACGGAAGCGTTGAATGTTTCTACTGCGGCGTGAGTCGCTTCAGTGAAGCGTCCTCCCCATAGCTTTCCTTTTGATGCATTTTCTGACACGAGTACTCCAAGCAAACCTAAGTAAATATAACAAAATGAAGCCAAATTATACGGGGATGTGCTTCTCGCTAACAGGAATGATTATTTAAACTATACAATCAAAAGCTTATAATGCACACTGGAAGTCATAGCCAATGCAAGGTAGGATTAATGGCTTTCGTAGGTACACTTTTTAGAGGCCACAATGACCAAACAAATTATTCGCATTGCTACGCGTAAAAGCCCACTGGCTTTATGGCAAGCAGAATATGTGCGTGCGAATCTTGAGCAGGCCCATCCGGGACTGTCCGTAGAGTTACTCACCATGACCACTCAAGGGGATAGAATACTGGACAGCCCTCTTGCCAAAATAGGCGGGAAAGGTTTGTTTGTCAAAGAGCTGGAAAACAGTCTGCTGGATAAAACAGCGGATATTGCAGTTCATTCTATGAAAGATGTCCCTGTCGAGCTTCCAGCGGGTTTGCATCTGCCTATTATCTGCGAGCGCGAAGACCCGACAGATGCGTTTGTTTCTAATGACTTTGCATCCCTTGAGGATTTACCGCAAGGCGCTATTGTTGGTACGTCGAGTCTGCGTCGTCAATGTCAAATCAAGTTAAAACGTCCTGATTTAGTTATCAAAGATTTACGAGGAAATGTCGGCAGTCGACTCAAAAAACTTGATAACGGTGATTATGCAGCGATTATTTTGGCTTCTGCGGGTCTGATTCGCTTAAAACTTAACGAGCGTATTCGCGATCGAATCGACACCAACACATTATTGCCTGCTATAGGCCAAGGTGCTGTTGGCATAGAATGCCGCGAAAATG
>QIHH01000058.1 GCA_003230195.1 Gammaproteobacteria bacterium | reverse complement strand
TAACCGTCCGTTGCATATTGGCGCGGCGATGTTCCCATAAAAACAGCCCCTGCCAGGTGCCTAGCGCCAACTGGCCATTGATCACCGGCACGGATACAGAGGTCGCCGTCAATGTGGCCTTGATATGCGATGGCATATCGTCCGGCCCTTCGCTGGTATGGGTATAGCGCTGATCATTCTCACTCACCAGTCTGTTTAACCACTGCTCCAGGTCACGCGCCGCCGATGGGTCTGCATTCTCCTGAATAATCAAGCTCGCTGAAGTATGTTTAATAAAGATCGTGCAGAGTCCTTCTTGCAGGCCACTGTCACTGACTGCCGCCGCTATCTCACGGGTGATTTCATGCAATCCCTGGCACGGCGCACTGATCGAGAGCTGTTTGATCATGGTACAATTTCCTTCTTTGTTTATTTTGCTATCGCCTTAGGTCTTGCGACACCAATCGATTTCATTATAACGCGATAACCACAATATCCGGCAGCAACATCACAGAACTGCGAGCTGTACTACATTGAGAACTGTTTGATGCCTCTGAAAAAACTCTCTGCTGCCATCCTGCTAACAATGATCTCATCGCTGGCCATTGCAGCAGCACCGTCTGCCAAACATCATCAGGACAAGGCGCAAGATTGTAAGGCCTGCCACACCAGTGATGACAATTTCAAACCCGTTGAAGTCAATGCCAGTTGCCAGCAATGCCACGAAGGGCTGCCCGGTGAGGGCAGGCTGATCGCCGCAATAAAGCAGCAACCTCACGATGGCAGTGTAAACGGCATGACACCGCCGCAATATGACAGTGTGAGCCGACTCGGCAATCATCCCAATGAGATGATTCGCATCCCTGCCGGGGAATTTATCATGGGCAGTAATAACCGACTCGCCGATGAAGGACCAGAGCACATCTCATCGACCACTGAATATCTGATCGATAAATTTGAGGTCACTAACCTGCAATATAAAAAATATATTGATGAGGCTGGCAGGCGCGCACCCAAACACTTTGAGAGACGTGAGGTTCCGGAAGGAAAGGCCGATCATCCCGTCACCTTTGTCTCGTGGTTTGATGCTAAAAAATATTGCGCTTGGGCAGGCAAACGGCTGCCCACCGAACAGGAGTGGGAAAAGGCCGCTCGCGGTACCGATGGGCGCATCTTCCCATGGGGTAATTTGTTCAGGCTTGAACGTGCCAATACCCCGGTGCGCTGGGATAAGATGAAACAAGATGGGGATACCTCACCGGTCGGTGCATTCAAACAGGGCATCAGCCCCTTTGGGCTGCATGATACCGCTGGTAATGTATGGGAATGGGTCGATGCATGGTACCAGGGACACCCTGGCAATGAACAACCATCGGAAAATTTTGGTGAGATCTACCGCGTATTGAAAGGCGGCTCATGGTGGGATTGTTCATTTTACAAGTGTGGTATTTCCGCACCCGTCTTTAATCGCAGCTTTTTTAATCCACGCGTTAAAAACAGTAGCTTTGGCTTTCGTTGCGCCAAAGAGACTGAATAGACATTAGAGCACCACTATTAATAAGGAATTGTTTGATGGCCAATAAAATAAGTCGCTTTGGGCTAGCCTTACTACTCTCGCTTTCAACCATAACGGTATTCGCTGAGAATATAGACATCACGGAAAATGAGATGGTGTTGATCCCCGCTGGGACTTTTTTGATGGGCAGCAATGGCGTGGACACCACCACCCGTGGTAAAGAGTACGGCCTGATTAAACCACTATATCTTGATGAGCACCCACAACGTGAAGTGATGCTCGGTGCCTTTTATATTGACCGCTATGAAGTCTCTAACGAACACTATAAAGAGTTTGTGATCATGAATAATAAAACAGTTCCGCAAACCTGGAGCGATAACGGCTATCTATTGGTACGACAGATACTCGATATCGCCAATGATGAGATGCTGCGCCGCCTC
>QIHH01000229.1 GCA_003230195.1 Gammaproteobacteria bacterium | reverse complement strand
ATGAACCATCAATTGATGGCATTGCATGGCTGACTAACATAACTCACCTTTCTCCGCCACCCAGCGTAACAGTATCAGACGATACCTGCACTGGCTCGATCACTTCCATGCAGATAGTATCCATCTCAATCAGTGCCAACAAAGTCGTTAGTGAGGCCTTATCAGCCATCAACTCATTTGAAGCATGGGCATCCTTGACGCTGCCCCAATAGTAGACATCAACCCAGCGACCTTGCGAGTCTTTGCCTGCCGACTGGTACAGAAACCCAGGTAAGGCTTTAAGGTCCGGTACCATAGCAGCCAGTGCCACCTGCATCTCTTCATCAGTCACCCCAGGCTTTGCTTTCCAGCTAACAATTTCAATTACAGGCACATTCATACTCCATTATTCAATTTATTTTCACAGCGTCTATGATATTGTATTTCTAAAACAGGGATAATGAGCCAGATTGAAAATAGACTAATCTCAAAATAGAATGAATCAAAACATAGGCAATATCCTTTATGGATGCATTTAATCGCGCACTGCTGTTTAAACAAGTCGTTGAGCAGGGTTCCCTCGCGGCCGCTGCACGCGCGATGTCGATCAGTCCATCCGTAGTCAGCAAACGCCTCGCAGAGCTAGAGCAACAATTAGGCGTACAATTACTACGGCGCACCACCCGGCGCATCGCCCTGACAGAGGCAGGCGATAGGTTCTACCAACAGATACGCCCGCTCAGTAGCCAATGGCAAACCCTGCTGGACGAAACCAGCAATTTAGGTAAAACCCCCAAAGGCAAATTATCCATTGCGGCACCACAACCTTTATTGAGCCGTATGTTACTGCCGCAAGTGATACAGTTTAAAAATCGACACAGCGGTATCGATGTATTGCTACAGGCGACTGCCTACGAACAACTACCATTGTTTAACGCAGATATCTCTATCTGTCGAAAACTAGAAACCTTTGACTCAAGCACAACAGTCGGTGTGCCGCTGTGCGATTATCGCAACCGCCTATTTGCATCCCCAGCATATCTGGCCAAACATGGCATACCTGAAGCGATCGAAACCTTATCGCAACATCAATGCCTCGCCTATGGCACACAACAAGATATGAACTGGACATTTGAACACAATAAGTCCGTTACTATTACTAATGCCCTGCCGTCAGACAATACCGAAGTGCTCATCAACGCCGCAGTGTTGGGACAAGGCATTGTATACATCCCTGCCCTGCTCATTACCGCAGAGTTAAGTCGTGGAGAATTAGCCTCTATTTTACCCGACCACCAGAGTAAAATATTCCAAGCATGGGCCTATTATCAGAAGATGGACTACATACCGCAAAAATTGAGAATATTTGTAGATTACTTAAAAAGAAGTTACTCAAGCACTTAAAACCAGTCAAATGAAGGGTAGTGATCACCAATGGACATTTCCATAATCGTATCGACCATCTTAAATGCGTTTCGACTACTGGTAAAAATAATCACCGCCACACCTTCAACGTTAGCAGAAACAGGGCATCCATCTTAGTGAAAACCATTAGTCTATTGAATTCAATTTATATTTTTGTATTTTTTGAAGTGGATATCTGGATAAACTAGGCAGCTAGCACGACGTCATCCCGGTAAGCTTTTGGCCGGGATCCAGTGTTCGGTAACCACCGTCATCAATGCTTTTTTTTGGATGCTTGGTTAGGTTTCTTGACGCAACGGGCTGAAATCCTGAGTGATGACTGATAGTGCGACGATTATGTGGTCAATCATTATCATGGGTGGCTTCTTTAGTAGTAGCGACGCGGTTGTTGTCGTTGGTAAAGTCACCTTTGAAGTGGGCTTCACAGGCTACCTTCTTAAGAATGATGCATCGGAATGACTAATAATAGGCAAAGGATTTATTAGCTGTAATCAGCAGTGTCCGGTTAAGGAATTGCATGGAACTTCCGTGCATGTTGAGAATCTCTTCCATTTACCTCCGGCGGCTCCAGTTCCAATT
>QIHH01000059.1 GCA_003230195.1 Gammaproteobacteria bacterium | reverse complement strand
ATGTGGCGAAGATAATCCCGCTAATTTTTTCTGCTGCTGGGCATGTGAGGCATCACTGGGCGCATAATCGCTAATGCGGACTAATTGTTTCTGCGCGCAATTTGTTGCGTTGGTGTAAACTAGCGGTACACCTTTATCTCCAACGCCTAAACCATGACCGCCGCAATCTCAATCAGTAATCTAAAAAAATCCTTTGGTACATTAGAGGCCTTGAAGGGGATCGATCTTACTATTAATAAAGGTGAGTTTTTTGGATTGCTGGGGCCAAATGGTGCGGGTAAGTCGACGTTGATCAACATCATTGCAGGTCTGACGCGTGCCGATTCAGGGGAGGTAACAGTGCTTGGCCACAATGTGGTTGTCGACTACCGCTGCGCACGTGCTGCACTGGGGGTAGTGCCACAGGAGTTGGTATTTGATGCCTTCTTTTCTGTGCGCGAAGTATTGCAGATGCAGTCCGGCTATTTTGGGTTGGGAAAGGAGAATGATGCGTGGATCGATGAGCTATTAGATGCGCTGAAGCTCGATGACAAAGCCGATACCAATATGCGGGCGTTGTCGGGAGGAATGAAGCGGCGTGTACTGATCGCACAAGCACTCGTGCATAAACCTGAAGTGGTGATTCTGGATGAACCCACCGCAGGTGTTGATGTGGAGTTGCGCAAGCTGTTGTGGGGGTTTGTAAAGCAGCTCAACCGACAAGGGCATACCATCGTATTGACCACCCACTATCTCGAAGAGGCCGAGGACCTGTGTGACCGCATTGCGATCCTTAACCACGGTGAGGTGATTGCGCTCGATAGCAAAGAGTCGTTGTTGCAGAGTGAAATATGCAGCACGCTACACCTCACCATCAAGACGGCGACAGAGGTGTCTAATCTCTCTCAGCTGTTACCACCGCCATTCATGGCAAAAGTAAAGCAGATAGAAGGGTGCAGTGTTCGCTTTGAACTGCACAAAGAGCAGGACTCCATTGGTGAGCTACTGGCCGCCATTGGTGCCTCCGGTATTGAGGTGGTGGATCTTGAGACCAAGCGTGCGGATCTTGAAGATGTCTTTGTTGAGTTGACACGCAGGAATAGCGCCTCATGATAAACCGAGGATTTTATACGCTCTTTTACAAAGAGACACTACGTTTTTACAAGGTGGCGTTGCAGACGATTGTCGCCCCCATCATTACCACGCTGCTCTATTTTCTGGTCTTTTCGCATGTATTGAGAGATCGTGTGATGGCGTTTGACGAGATGAGTTACACCTCATTTCTGATTCCGGGACTGGTGATGATGACCATCATTCAAAACTCCTTTGCGAATAGTTCGTCCAGCCTGATTCAATCCAAGATATCCGGGAATATTGTTTTTGTTCTGTTATCACCGCTCTCTTACGTTGAATTTTTTATGGCCTTTATGTTGGCCGCTGTGGTGCGTGGCGTGGTGGTGGGGATGGGGGTCTTTATTATCGCGGTCTGTTTTGTGCCGTTACCGGTGCATAGTTTTGTTTTTTTGTTGATCTTTGCCGTGCTCTGTAGTGCGACACTCGGCACGTTGGGCATTATTGCCGGTATCTGGGCCGAAAAATTTGACCAGCTGGCGGGATTCCAGAATTTTGTGATTATGCCACTCTCATTTCTGAGCGGGGTCTTCTATTCAATCCATTCATTGCCGGCCTTTTGGCAGGCAATTTCTCATTTGAATCCATTCTTTTATATGATCGATGGTTTTCGTTACGGATTTTTTGGACTCTCTGATGTCTCACCCTGGATTAGTTTGGGCGTTGTTTTATCCGCCTTTGCTGGACTGGCCTTTTTAGCGATTAGACTACTCAAACAAGGCTATAAACTGCGTTACTAGTTCTAGTTTTCCCGCTTAGGGATGGAAATTAAATAACTTGTATATATCGCGCCCGGATTTAGTTTGCGTTGGCTCGTCCTGACTGAACAAAAGTGCAGGAATAGTCGTTCTATTTCGAGCTTTTGTGAAAGAAGAACGT
>QIHH01000102.1 GCA_003230195.1 Gammaproteobacteria bacterium | reverse complement strand
TCGGTGTGAAAACAAAAAGACTAAAGGCGGGTTGGAATAATGCCTACTTACTCAAAGTGATCGGCGTGGGAATTTAAGCCCGATTGCCCTGTAACCTGAGTATTAGATCTATTGCCAACTTAGCGCTGGGGCTCTTCTATTTTTTTGCGGCGTGCAATCTTTTCAAAATTGATCTCTAAATCCAGTAAATCCCACTGATCGATATCGATAACCACTCTTGAGCCGCTCAAATATTCAATGACCACTTTAGATAACGTTGCGCCAGAATAACTAACGGCCCAGACTTTTAACAATTGGCCTGTTAAATTGATATACCACGAACCTACATTTGGTTTTTGCTGGATGGACATTTCGATAATCCTCAGTTTCAGATAGTACAAGCCCCTAGGCTCGCTAACACCACCGTTCCCTGGTAGCGCTTATTATAACCTATATAAAAAATATTTTCCACTATCTAAATCCAGTATAATCAAAGAGTTAAGACGATTTTTTGATTTTTCATAAGGACATTATCGCACCAGATTAATAATTATCCTGCCACCTAACCACACTTAGAGTCACCACAGTTCAAACAGGTCATGCAACCATCCATTTTGACCATCGCTTTCGTGTTGCACTTATTACAAAGCTGCGCGCCCGCTGGAAATGAGCTTTCGGCAATCTCTGCAACTTTTGGCTGACTAGCAGCATCAAACTGCTCACGCTTCTCTTCGAGAAAACGCTTTTGGTGATCGTCTAGCTCATCGTCTTTGATCATGCCGATAAAACGTAGATGCTGATCAATCACTTCACCAATCTCAGCCACTAGCGACGGCATAAACTTACCACCGCGCTTAAAGTAACCGCCACGCGGATCAAACACCGAGCGCAGCTCTTCAACCAGAAAGGTCACATCTCCGCCTTTCCTGAAGACCGCTGAAATAATCCGCGTCAGCGCCACAATCCACTGAAAGTGGTCCATATTTTTAGAGTTGATAAAAACCTCAAACGGACGGCGCAATTCATGCTCTGTGCCCTGATTGAGCACCACATCATTGACGGTGACATAGAGCGCATGCTCGGTCAACGGCGTCTTCACTTTATAGGTAGAACCCAATAGCATTTCCGGGCGCTCCAATTTCTCATGCATGTGAATCACATTTGAAGTCGGCACTTCTTTCTCAGCACGACTTGGCGTATCGACTGGCAACGCCTTTTCTTCTTCACTTACCACGCCATAACTGACGATTTTTTTAACGATCTTGGTAGCCATTGTTCTTTCCCCCTGGTTTGCTGTGCGTGCTATTGATTCGAAATCGTTACTAGAACTTTCCGTAATAGCCCTCTTTAAGCGCGTCATATAGATTCGCCGCGCTATGCACCTCACCATCATATTCAATCTCTTCGTTACCCTGCACCTCAACGACAGAGCCATCCTCCAAGGTAAAACGATAGGTAGTATTTTCCAAGTCCTTCTCTTTCACTAATACACCCTGAAATGCTTCAGGATTAAAACGAAAGGTGGTGCAACCCTTCAACCCCTGCTCATAGGCATATAGGTAAATATCTTTGAACGCCTCGTAATCGTAATCACTCGGCACATTCGCCGTCTTAGAAATCGAAGAGTCGATCCAATGCTGCGCTGCAGCCTGTACATCAACATGTGATTTGGGCGTAATGTCATCGGCAGTAATAAAGTATCCCGGCAGCTGATTCACGCTATCATTTGTCTCAGAACTCGCGTCACCATTGATCAACTCGCGATAAGCCAGCAATTCAAACGAAAAGACGTCTACCTTCTCTTTGCTTTTTTTGCCTTCACGAATCACATTGCGTGAATACTGATGCGCAAAGCTTGGCTCGATACCATTGCTAGCGTTATTTGCCAACGACAGTGAGATGGTGCCTGTCGGCGCAATCGAACTATGATGGGTAAAACGTGCGCCGACCTCTGCCAGCTCTTCTACTAGCGCAGGATCCTGCTGCGCGATCTGCTGCATATAGCGGCTGTACTTCGCGTGCAGTACCTTGC
>QIHH01000264.1 GCA_003230195.1 Gammaproteobacteria bacterium | reverse complement strand
TAAAAAAGAGGATGACAAAAAATGCGGCTATCGAGGTAATGAACAGAGGTGCGCGGCGCATGAGCAGGCTAAATGATTCTTTAAACCAAAGCGGGATGTCTTTGACATCCACTTTTTTTGGTTCCAGTGTGTTCATCTGTACTGCCTCTCCTCAGAAATTTGTTGACTAACAATCTCAATGTACTTGATTAAACCAGTATAAGTATTGTGGTTTTATTGGTCAACTCTAACGAGAGGGGTACAATAGGGACGCTTGGAACAGCTTTGTTCTTTTACTGTTGTTCAACCCGGCACTTGAGATCAAAAATAGCGCTTTACGAAAAAGGCTTGTTTATTAATGCTTGATATTCCTTCGGAAAATGCTCGAGAGAACTTTTGAGTAGTGTCACAGCGCCATCCACCAGATGGCAACGACCACTGCTAGGTAACAGTTCACTGAGGCTGCAGAGTGAGTCAAAATCATGTTTGTTAGCGTTGCCAACGGCAATTTTCCGAGTGAGCTGCGCCATTTCTCTCGTGCCACTGGTGCAGGGTGGGCACTGACCACAGGATGCTGCCGCAAAAAAATCGAGGTATTTGGCAATGTGTGGAATCACTGGGTTGCCTTCAGCAACGACAATCATCGCGCCGGTTCCCAAGGCGGCATTGTGTTGTTTCAGTGAATCAAAATCTAGCGCAAGCGATAATTCGTCTGCGGTTAAGATTGAATTAGATGGCCCACCTGTAAAGACAGCCTTAAGTTTTCGATTGTCGCTGATGCCACCCGCATGTTGAAAAATAAGCGACTTCAGTGACGTACCCATGGGCAATTCATACGCTCCGCTGGTCGAGACATCACCACTGACGCAGTAGATTTTGGTGCCGCTACAGCCACCGTTTCCTAGCGACTGGAACCACGCAGCACCGTTACGCACGATGTGCGATACATTGGCAAGAGTCTCAATGTTATTGACCAGTGTGGGTTTACCATGCACCCCCGCCACAGCCGGATAAGGGGGTTTGCCGCGCGGGAAAGGAAAATTGCCTTCGACGGCTTCAATTGCTGCGGTCTCTTCACCGGCGATGTAGTGGCCGGGCGATGGGATGATTTTTAATACCAGCTCCTTCACTAGCGCCTTGGAAATTTGTTGCAGGTAATCACTCTGTTGCCATTGTGCGATGGCATTGGAGAGTATTTCGGTTGCGCGCTTCAAATGAGGGTTGATGTAAAAAATGATGTGATTAATGTGGGTGGCAAGTGCTGTGATCAGTGCACCTTCAATAACCTGATGTGGTGACTCCTCCAGCAATAGCCTGTCTTTAAAGGTGCCGGGTTCATCTTCATTGCCATTGCATATCAGGTAACGTTTACCAAACTGATGTTGTGCCGCTACCATTTGCCATTTTCGATAGGCAGGAAAACCACTGCCACCGAGGCCGCGCAGCCCCGCTGCCTTGATGGTTGGGATGAGTGTTGCTGGATCGTTTAATGCGATTGCTAGCGCCTTGCCACCAACACCGTTGAGCCATGCATCTAAATTCGCACAGCAGTTATCCGGGTGGCGTAAGAGTTGATTCAATGGCACCTTGTTTATGTCCCTTTCCTGCTGAAGTTGGCGTAGTGGGGGAATAGTAGCGGTCCCTGTATGTCATCGCTAACGCGGTGGCTGTTTTTTATTTCGCGACGAAATGTTGTTAAGTGATTGAGTAGCAACTGGCTCTTGCTTGGTGAATGGCGCGCGGCGGCGGCCGCACCTGCGCGTCTGCCGAAACTGATGATCTCTAGCAGGGCGTTGCCCATGATGCGATTTTTACCGTGAATGCCGCCGCTGACTTCACCGGCACAATAGAGCCTGGGGATCGTTGTTTCGCATGCTTCATTAATCACCACGCCACCATTCTGGTAATGTAATGTTGGGCAGATCAGCAAGGGAGACTGGTAAGGGTTGATGTCTGCTTTATTGCACAGTGCGATGAATTTCGGGAACTGCTGTGCCAGCATGCCTGGCTGCTGTTTTTCCAGGGTGGGTATGTCGAGCCACACCCCCTCTCG
>QIHH01000013.1 GCA_003230195.1 Gammaproteobacteria bacterium | reverse complement strand
GCCTGGCGGCGCTGACTCTGTTGATTGCCGAGTCCGATCCAAGGCAGAAAGAAATCTTGATACGACTGGTGATGCACATGCTCGCCGGAAAGGGATAAATTGACATGTCACCCAGTCTCCTCAAGTCCGTCATCGTTCTCGATTTCGAGACCACGGGCCTCTCCCCCGATGACGGTGATCGTGCCATTGAGATTGGCGCGGTGAAGATTGAGCAGGGTGCGGTGGTTGACCAGTTTCAGGGCTTGATGAATCCGGGCAGGCGCATCAGTGCTTTTATTGAGGATTACACCGGCATCACCAACACCATGCTGAAGACGGCACCGCCCTGCGGCGAAGTGATGACGGCGTTTGCTGACTTTGCCGGTAGTGCGGCTTTAGTGGCACATAATGCCTCTTTTGATAAGTGCTTTCTTGATGCCGAACTGAAAAGGGTTAAGCGCAAGTGCCGTGGGGAGTTTGCCTGTTCCATGTTGGTGGCGTGGCGAATTTATCAGCAGGCGGATAACCACAAGCTTGGCACCCTGGTGGAGTATGCTAATATCCCCAATGATGGCATATTTCACCGTGCTTTAGCTGATGCACAGATGACTGCGCAGCTATGGCTTAAGATGGTTGGTCATATTAGGAATGAACACCGGATTGAGTATGTACCGTTTTCACTCATGCAGAAGCTCTCCACTACGCCAAAAAAATCGGTGAAACGATTCTTGCGGGGTTACACATCCAAACAACCTGTCACCTAAATCTTGCAAGTGCTCGCACTCACTCAGCACAAGCTCTTGAATAGTATAGTGATATGAAACTTTTCGGCAATCGCAATAAGGGTTACGCTCAAAGTTGTCATTCGCTCTACGAATCAATATCTCGCCTAAAAGCGCCTACTGTTGGTGCGCTGTGCAAGCACGATCACTTGCAAGGTCTAGGTATCAATTGTTGAAAAGGATTTATCGATATTAGATTCCTACAGTCAGCCTCTTACTCGTGGTTTTAATTATTCCCACAACCGAGAAAAGCACTCTTCGGCCTCAAGGGTATTCTCGAAGGTGTAGTGGCTGATCAGCGCTTGACTGCGCAGGCGTTGTTATTTTTGAAAAAAGGGGAGGGGGCAAATATCATATTGACGTTTTATTTTAGTGGCCAGTTTAGCGCGAAAGTATTTCCGTGGAATATGTGTTGCCACTCTCTTTCGCCGCTCATTATATACCCATAGAGATTAAGTATCAGGCCTAAACAACATTACATTTTTCTTGAAAAACAAAGTGTTATTGATTACTCTCCATGACCATGAAAGATTTTTTATTAATAAATGATGAACTTGTCGTATTGAAAGCAGCGCACAAAGCAGAGCGTAACCGGCGTGCGGCCTATAAAATTAATGCTGTGATTTTACTAGATACGGGTTGGAAATTTAAAGCACGTTAAAAAGGCGCTTTTACTCGATGATGAAACACTAAGGAATGGGCACGCAATAACTTCCCGGTTTAGCGCCTGAATTTAGTCCGTATTCGTTCGTTCTGATTGAACAAAAGTGCAGGAATAGTCGTTCTATTTCGAGCTTTTATGATTGAAGAACGGGCGAAGACGGGATGCTAAACTGGGAAATTATTGCGTGCCCATTCCTAAGATCCTACGTGGAAAAATATCGTGAAGGTGGTATACAGAAATTAATTTTCACACATTATAAAGGGTAGCCAATCACAGCTTGATGAAAAACAAGATGAAATCACTTCGTTAATGAGTGGTGGATTTGAAATCGATTACACCTAAATTTCAATCTCTACGGGTATATACCTGTAGAGATTGAGATTTAGGTCGTGTGCATGCCTTATTTACCCCATGGCTGCGTTGTTGTCCTTGCAATAGAACGACTATTACGCGTCATTTCGTCTTGCCATGGAGAAAATATGACTCACACTTAAACCTAAATCTCAAACGCCACAGGTATATATGAAAAAAACAGATCTGCTTGTCATTGGTGGAGGTGTCATCGGCCTTAATATCGCGCTGGCTTTTCAACGTCGCTATCCTCAACAA
>QIHH01000027.1 GCA_003230195.1 Gammaproteobacteria bacterium | reverse complement strand
AGTGCCGTGACTAAAAGGATGATCAGGAAGCTAGCCGTAGCGACCACGGTGTGGGTCTGTTTTTTGAAACGTGGTCGCAGACCGCATAGCAGTGCGGCATTGACCAAGGTTACCCATTGCACAAACATCGAGATAATGCCGAGACGTTCCCACAGGTTGTTGTTGCTGACCTGGGGTGCGAGTGCCAGCACAAAGGCGAGCAGTTCAGCGATCAGTACCACCAAAAATATGACGCGGATGTTGCAGAAATCGGGCAGGAACAGCTCATCATCGAGTGAGGGCTGTTGGCTGGACGATTGCTGCTCAGGTTTCATGGTGGCGTCGGCTGTATTAATAATTTGATTGATCACTATGGTTATCGGAATTCAGGCTGGATTTCTACAGCAAAGCCAGCGAGATAACCTTGATGGTCGATTATTCGCCGCCTGAAACTTGCTATACTGCTGCCGCATAAGCGCACGAATCGATGGAAAAAGAGAACTAATGAGCATAGATAGCAGCAGCGATAAACCTTGGGCTGGTCGTTTTACTGAGCCAACAGATGCCTTTGTAGAAGCCTTCACTTCATCGGTTGGTTTCGATAAACGCCTCTATAAGCATGATATCGACGGCTCGCTCGCCCATGCGCGCATGCTGAGCCACGTGGGTGTCTTGACAGCGGATGAGTGTGAGGCGATTGTTGCGGGCCTCGAAGAGGTGCGTGCGGACATTGAACGAGGTGCTTTTGACTGGTCGGTAACACTCGAAGATGTGCATATGAATATCGAAGCGAAACTGACCGAGAAGATCGGTATTGCGGGTAAAAAACTGCATACGGGCCGTTCGCGTAATGACCAGGTGGCAACCGATATTCGACTTTATTTGCGTGATGAGATTGATTTGATTGCTGTTGAGATTAAGCGCCTGCAAACGGGCCTGCTGGATCTGGCCGAACGCGAGGCGGATGCGATCCTGCCTGGTTTTACCCATCTGCAGGTGGCGCAGCCGGTCGTCTTCGGGCATCACATGATGGCGTGGTTTGAGATGCTAAAGCGCGATCATAGTCGTTTGATGGATTGCCGTAAACGCGTCAATGTGATGCCGTTGGGTGCCGCCGCATTGGCCGGTACCAGCTATCCGATTGATCGTGAATTCAGCGCCAAACTACTTGGTTTTGATGGCGTCTGTGAAAACTCGCTGGATGCGGTCAGTGATCGTGACTTTGCGATTGAGTTCTGCGCTTTTGCCGCAACACTGTTGATGCATCTATCGCGCTTTTCAGAAGAGCTGGTGATCTGGGCTTCTGCGCAGTTTGACTTTGTCGAGTTGCCAGATCGTTTCTGTACCGGTTCGTCGATCATGCCGCAGAAGAAAAACCCGGATGTGCCGGAGCTGGTGCGTGGTAAAACCGGGCGGGTCTTCGGCAATTTGATGAGTCTACTGACCCTGATGAAAGGGCAGCCGCTTGCCTACAACAAGGATAACCAGGAAGATAAAGAGCCGCTGTTTGACTCTATCGATACCGTGCGTGGCTCGCTACGTGTCTTTGCCGACATGGTGCCAGCGATTGAGGTCAAGCGTGAAAATATGGAGCGAGCCGCGTTGAGTGGTTTTTCGACTGCAACTGATCTGGCTGATTATCTGGTACGCAACGGTGTCGCTTTTCGTGATGCGCATGAGGTAGTGGGCAAAGCGGTGCGTCATGGGGTTGAAACCGGCAAAGATCTTGCGGAGATGTCGTTTGCAGAGCTGTCGCAGTTTTCGCCAGCCATCAATACCGATGTCTTTGATGTATTGACGCTGCAAGGTTCGGTGGCGTCGCGTGATCATATTGGTGGTACTGCGCCTGCACAGGTACGAGCTGCGGTGCAGCGGGCCAGACTAAGATTGACTTAAGGGCACCTCAATTAAGTAACGCTTCCTTTATTAATGGAGCACGTTCAATCGCCAAATTTTTTGGCGATTGCGACGAATTCTTGTTCCAAAGCAATAAATGCGTCTACTACGTCTGGATCGAAATGTACTCCTCTGCCCTCAATGATGATTTTCACGGCTTTTTCATGAGGGAAGGCCG
>QIHH01000054.1 GCA_003230195.1 Gammaproteobacteria bacterium | reverse complement strand
CGTTGTCGTTGTAGTTTGATGATGGATGAGATTGAAGATGCAACATTCCAGCACCAGGCAGTTTTACTTAATGAGGCAGTAGCCGCATTAGTGGTAAAGCCAGCGGGTGTCTATGTGGATGCGACTTTTGGACGTGGCGGGCATGCGTTAAAAGTAATGCAGGAGCTTGGTCAGTCAGGACGACTATTGGCAATCGATAAGGACCCTGAGGCGCTAGCAGCTGCGCAACAGCAGTTCGGATCGGATTCTCGTTTTTCGATACAACATGGGTCATTTGCAATGCTGGGTCAGCATGTAGAGAGTCAGGGGCTTACGGGAAAGATCAGCGGCATACTGCTTGATCTTGGGGTCTCTTCACCTCAGTTAGATGATGCTGCTCGTGGGTTTAGTTTCCGCAATGATGGCCCGCTCGATATGCGCATGAACCCTGAGGCAGGTGAAAGTGCGGCAGAGTGGGTGGCACATGCATCGCTCGATGAAATTATCAAGGTTCTGCGTGACTACGGTGAGGAGCGTTATGCGCCTCGTATTGCGCGCGCGATAGTGGCGGCGCGCGCAGAGGCTGCGATCGAAACGACTGGGCAACTGCAGGTGATTGTGGCGCAGGCCAACCCATCCTGGGAAAAGGGAAAAGATCCTGCTACCCGCGCATTTCAAGCGATCCGTATCGCAGTTAATCATGAGTTGGATGATCTGCACGCTTGTCTTGACCAGGTGTTAGATACGCTTGAGGTGGGTGGGCGTCTGGTAGTCATTAGCTTTCACTCTCTGGAAGATCGAATTGTAAAACGTTTTATGCGGGACCAAGAGCGTGGCGAACAGTTTCCTCTCGGATTGCCGGTGCTCGCGAGTACGCGTGGGCAGCGCCTGAAGCGTGTTGGAAAGGCAATTTACGCGGGTAAAGAAGAGCTTGTGATTAATCTGCGTGCACGTAGTGCAGTGATGCGAGTGGCGGAGAAACTCGCATGATTAAGGGGCAGGTGGTCTTTTTAATTTTATTGGCAGCAGCCGTGCTGTTTTCGGCGCTGGGCGTGGTCTATAGCAAACATCATAGTCGTAAGTTATTTGTTGAGTTGCAATCGCTAGAAGGAATGCGTGACGGTTTGAATGTTGAGTGGGGGCAGTTGCAGCTAGAGCAGAGCACCTGGGCGACACCCAATCGAGTTGAGCAGGTGGCACGTACTCGTCTGGGAATGGATGTGCCGAAACCTGATCAAATTGTGATTGTTTCGCCATGAAGAAAAAAGCGCACAAATTAAAGCAGCCGGTACTGATTCACCCGCTACGACATAGCGTTGTGTTGGGTGCGATTATGCTGTCGGCTGGACTGTTGATCTGGCGTGCGGTTGATCTACAGGTGACCGACAGTGAGTTTTTACAGGGGCAAGGTGATGCGCGGCATCTGCGTGTGATGGAAATTTCAGCGCACCGCGGCATGATTACCGATCGCAATGGTGAGCCGTTGGCCATTAGTACGCCAGTAGATTCGGTGTGGGTGAATCCGCAGGAGTTGATCACAGCCAGCGCCGAGTGGCCGCGCTTGGCCAAATTATTGGAACTGGATATCGATGTGCTGAGTCAGCGTGTGATGACGCGGCAAACGCGAGAGTTTGTTTACCTGAAGCGGCGTATCAATCCTGATGTTGCACAACAAGTGAAGGCGCTTGGGATTCCGGGTGTTTTTTTACAGCGTGAATATCGTCGTTATTATCCGGCTGGTGAAGTGGCTGCACATGTGGTCGGTTTTACCAATGTGGATGATCAAGGGCAGGAAGGATTAGAGCTGGCCTATGACCAGTGGCTGCAAGGGACGTCGGGTAGTAAACGCGTGATCAAAAACCGCCTTGGTCATGTGGTCGAAGATGTTGAAAGCATTAACGTGCCTGAACCGGGTAAGGTGTTACGGTTGAGCATTGATCGTAACATTCAATACCTCGCCTATCGTGAGTTGAAGACGGCCATGCGAGATCATCGTGCAAAATCAGGTTCGATTGTGATCCTTGATGCCAAAACCAGTGAGGTGCTGGCGATGGTTAACCAGCCTTCTTATAATC
>QIHH01000056.1 GCA_003230195.1 Gammaproteobacteria bacterium | reverse complement strand
TCGTGACCACATCCATATTGCCGGTGCGTTCGCCATTGCCCATCAAGGTACCTTCAACCCGCTCAGCACCCGCCATCAAGCCCAACTCCGCCGCCGCAACCGCACAGCCGCGATCATTATGGGTGTGCAATGAAACAATGATGCTGTCACGTCGGCTAATATGAGTGCAAAAATACTCCACTTGATCAGCAAAGATATTCGGCGAACTCGATTCAACCGTTGCGGGTAGATTGATAATGCACTTCTGTTGCAGCGTTGGCTGCCACACGTCGATTACCGCGTCACAAATCTCCACCGCATAATCCATCTCAGTGGTGCTGAAACTCTCCGGTGAATACTGGAACTGCCAATCACTTTCGGCATGTTTCGCCGCTTCACGTTTAACCCACTGCGCGCCCTCCACCGCAATATTAGTCACACCCGCTCGATCCATCGCGAACACCTGCTCACGCTGCACCGTCGAGGTTGAGTTGTAGACATGCACAATCGCCTGCTTCACACCTTTTAAAGCCTCAAAGGTTTTAACGATCAACGCCTCGCGCGCCTGCACCAACACTTGCACCTGTACGTCAGCAGGAATCTGATCTTCGTCGATCAACCAGCGCGCGAAATCATAATCGGCCTGACTGGCCGCCGGGAAGCCAATCTCAATCTGCTTAAAACCGAGCTTCAACAACTGCGCCCACATCAAACGCTTCTGTACCACACTCATCGGCTCAACCAGCGCCTGATTACCATCACGCAGATCAACACTGCTCCAGGTTGGCGCTTTTTCAATGCGCCGAGCGGGCCACTGGCGATTACTAATCGCAACTGAAGGGGCTGGACGATATTTACGGTAATCAAAACTTTTCACTCTCAAACTCCTGCTGTTGATATCGCGCCTCACTACAAAACAAAGAGCAGCGGCACTAAATGAATGATAGAAGCATGATAAACCAGACAACACCGCATTAAATTGCGATTATTGCCAAAAAAAGTAAATAAATAGCAATTAAAAATCAAATAAGTATAATTAATCACAATATACACCTTCAGCACTAAAAATTGGCGCATTATCATGTCACTAGACCGCTACGACAGGCAGATTATTGAGATCCTTCAACAACAGGGGAATATCAGCAACCAGGCGCTGGCCGAGCGCATCGGGCTTTCGCCCTCCCCCTGCCTGCGCCGAGTGAAGGCCCTTGAAGAAAGAGGCATTATTGAAGGCTACCGCGCAATCGTCAATGCCAAGCAACTGGGGCTCACTTTGATGGCGCTGATTCATATTTCGATGGATCAACACACACCGGAGCGCTTTGCTAATTTTGAGTCGAAGATAAATGAATTAAACGAGGTACTGGAGTGCCTGCTGATCACCGGCCAGTCCGCCGATTATCAACTCAAGGTCATTGTCAAAGATATGGATGCATTCCAAGCATTGTTACTTAATAAGATCACCCGTATCGACGGAGTCAGTGGCGTTCATTCCAGCTTTGTTTTACGCCGCATCGTGGACAGAACGATACTAGCCAATAATGCTTAGCCATCATTAAACCGTAGATACTGCCACCTCGCTATTTCAGCGATACGGCATTCATATCACTTTCACTGGATCACGCAATTAAAATGACAGCAATTACAGATTTAAACAAACAATGGGGAATCAACAACCAACTCGCTTTTGATACCACTGATAGCGGGCTAGTGATTGCCAATATCAATAACAATCATGCCAGTGCCTCGATAGCTTTACAGGGTGCGCAGCTAATGGAATGGATGCCAACAGGCGAAAAACCAGTTATCTGGCTCTCACCGGATGCAACTCTCGCGCTAGGAAAACCGATCCGCGGCGGTGTGCCCATCTGCTGGCCATGGTTTGGTACCCATAAGAGCCAGCGCAACTTCCCCGCTCACGGCTTCGCACGCACCATACCATGGCAGGTAACCAACACAGCCCAACTATCAAGTGGAGAGACACAGATTACGCTTCAGCTTGATTCAGCTAACATCCCGACGAAGCTCTGGCCCCAGCCAACGTCAGCAGAATGCCAGATCACCATTGGCAAAACACTCA
>QIHH01000249.1 GCA_003230195.1 Gammaproteobacteria bacterium | reverse complement strand
CGCCGATATTTGTGATGGACCTAATGCGGCCTGAAAGTGAGGTGGAGGTGTTGCGTCTGGTTGAACTATATGTCGCCAACGAACCTGATGTGTTGCGACATGACTTTCAGCATTCGCTCTTTGCTGCCTACCGTGTAGATGAAGTACGCGCGCAGCTTGATGCTGCGGGTTTGAATAAGTTGACGGTTGAGGCAGTCAGTGACCGCCATCAGGTGATCGTTGGTCTGCTATAAAACTTCGGCCAGTAATTTTTCTACACAGCGGCGAATATCATCACGTGCCGCAGCAAATAATTCTGCTTTCATCGCTATCTTAAGCCGCTAACCCATCGCCCCACCAAACCCCTGCTGTCGCCACGCCTCATAAAGAAAAATTGCCACGGCATTAGATAGATTCAGGCTGCGGCTATTGGCCAGCATCGGGATGCGTAGCACCTGTTCCGCTGGCAGTGATGCTAACAGTCCTGCAGGCAGGCCGCGGGATTCGGGGCCAAACAGTAGTGCATCGTTTGTATCGTATTCAATCTCGGTATGGTTACGAATTCCTTTGGTGGAGCAGGCGATCAGGCGTGTCGGTTGTACTTTTGCGACGAAACTGTCGAGATCGTCATATTCCTGAATTGATGCGAATTCGTGGTAGTCGAGCCCGGCGCGGCGCAATCTTTTATCATCAAATTCAAATCCACATGGATGGATAACATGCAGCTGTGTCCCACTGTTGGCGCAAAGGCGTATAATGTTGCCGGTGTTGGGTGGAATCTCCGGCTGGTAAAGGACGATATGAAACATGGCGGCAATATACCACAGCCTGCCAAGAGAGAGCTGAGACAAAAATGAGACAAATTAAGGATGGCGATTTGAGCAATCAAGATGAGAGATTAGCGGTTGAATTTTGTGGAATGAAGTTTGCGACCCCACAGGTGTTGCTGTCGGGTTGTGTTGGTTTTGGTGAGGAGTACACGCGGGTTGAGGGGTTTTCCAATCGTGACGTGGGTGCGATCTGCCTTAAAGGCACCACTGGCACCGCACGCCTCGGTAATGCGCTGCACCGCGTGATTGAGACGCCATCGGGCATGATCAATGCCATCGGCTTGCAAAACCCCGGTGCGCCCTATGTGGTGGATGAGATTCTGCCGACGCTCGATTTTGACGAGACCCGTTTTATCGCCAATGTTTCAGGTTCGACCATTGAAGAATATGTTGAAGTGACACGGCTGTTTGACGATTCGCCGATCGACGCGATTGAGATCAACATCTCCTGCCCCAATGTGAAAGAGGGCGGCGTTGCCTTTGGTAATGACCCTGCAATGTCGGCACGGGTGGTTGAGGCGTGTCGTGCGGTGACTAAAAAACCATTGATCACCAAGCTCTCGCCTAATCAGACCGATATTGCCGGTAATGCCAAGCGCTGCATCGAGGCGGGCAGCGATGCCTTTGCGGTGATTAATACATTAATGGGTATGGCGATTGATATCGAACAGCGCACGCCGATCATCGGCAATAATCAGGGCGGGCTCTCTGGTCCGGCGATTAAGCCGGTGGCGTTGCTGAAGACCCATCAGGTCTATCAGGTCTGCAAAGGGCATAACATCCCTATTATTGGGCAGGGCGGTATCATGACAGCAGAAGACGCAATTGAGTTTATGATCGCCGGTGCCTCGGCGGTGGGTGTGGGAACGGCGCTGTTTTATGATCCGCTGGTGTGTCCGAAGATTAATGTCGGACTAGTTGAATATATGGAGCGCCACCGCATGAGTAACATCTCACAACTAGTGGGGACGTTGCAGCTCAATTAAGTGGAGCTTGTTGAGGAATAAAGTTGCAGGGAGGAAAATATGGATGAATTAGCCGGGAGGCAGTGTGAGGTGTGTCGTGCTGATGCACCACAGATAACATTGCTACAGTGTAAAGCGTTGCTGGCTCAATTGCCGCAATGGCGATTGATCGAAATTAACGGGGTAAAACAACTAACGCGGGTCTATCTTTTTAACTGTTTTTTAGATGCGATGGCACAGGCAGAAAAGGTTGCGGAGATTGCGGAGCAGGAAAATCATCACCCAGCCCTGCTGGTGGAGTGGGGCA
>QIHH01000160.1 GCA_003230195.1 Gammaproteobacteria bacterium | reverse complement strand
AGAAATTGCCAATGATTGTCTGGATTTGCAAAAAAAAGCTTTGTCGATGTTAGATCATTTACGCAGTGGGAAAGATGTGTGACTAATGTGATAACACACCGCCCGGAAAGATTACCCCTGACACATGCATGTGTTGTGCTGGGGCTTAACCGAAGCACTGTATATGCACACCGCAAACGCGCTGGTAACAACACAAAACCACCCCGGCGCTCACGTGCGACATCGATACAACCGCGTGCCCTCAGTCCTCGGGAGAGAGCCGTAGTGATTGAGACATTGCACAGCGAACCCTATTGCGATCAACCGCCGGCTGAAGTATACCAACGTCTGCTTGAGAAAAATAAATACCTGTGTTCGGTCAGCACTATGCATCGTATTCTCCGTGGTCTACACGAAAGTGGTGATCGCAGAAACCAGCGCCCAGCCCAGCATCATGCGGTTCCCAGGCTGTTAGCCAATGCTCCGAATGATGTTTGGACATGGGATATTACCAAGCTGCCCTTGCTGCGCCGGGGTATTTATTTATCCCTTTATGTTGTGCTCGATCTTTTTAGCCGCTTTGCTGTTGCCTGGATGATCTCACGCAAAGAAAATAGCGCACTATCAAAACAGCTAATGGATGAAGCTACGGCAAAATATGACATTGCACCTGGGCAACTTACACTGCATCAAGATCGCGGTTCACCAATGACGGCTCACGGGTATCTGGACTTTATGCACGAACTGGATGTGACCTGCAGCCACAGCAGGCCGCGGGTGAGCAACGACAACCCGTTTAGTGAAAGCCAGTTCAAAACCCAAAAGTATCAACCGGATTATCCTGGGAGGTTCACAGATATTGTGCACGCTAGGGATTGGTGTAAAGCTTATTTTGAGTGGTATAACTTTGAACATCATCACAGTGGTCTGGCGGGCTTTACCCCGAATCAAGTATTTACAGGTGGCTATCGTGAGGTTGCTGTGCAGAAACAACATGCGCTGGATGTTCAGTATGGAAATCACCCAGAACGTTTTGTCCGTGGTCGGCCCATTGTACCCATGCCGCCAGAGACCGTTGCCATTAACCCCATCACTGAGACAGGAGAAGAGCTGATTTTGGATGATCGCGTCAACTTCCCAACATTGACGGCTGCTGGCTACGTGAAATAGATGTTATCTTTTAAATAACTGTCCATATGAGGTTGACACCTTCCGGACCCGAGTGGATTTCTCCAATGTCGTGGGCAACTACGAACTATTATTTGAGCTTAAGAGGAATAAACATGGCCAATCAACATTAGTCACCAGTAAGTTTTCGGTTTGATAAGAGGTTCCTAAGGTCTCTTATTGTACTTTTAGTTGTTGAATCTAACAATTCCCTAGTAAACAATGAGTAGCTTGCTTTTTCAGTTGGTGGCCCCCTGAGCAGTCCCTGCAACTGTGACTTGCAGGCTCTACTTGTTGGTGGGTAACTTTTTCTCAAAACATCAAGAAGCATCCCTTCGAGGCAAATTGGGCATGAAACCAGGATGGTAATTTTATTTCTTTTTGCAAGATTGTAAACTTTGTTATCTATCGGAATATCAGCGTCCATTAATACGTATCTTTGATCAAACGCTATGTGTCTTCTCTTAATGACTGATTCTAATATATCGGTTGGGCTACCTCCATCAGCAGCATCAATGGTTACTTTTTGATTTGTAAACCGGCCATCATAGAGCCCCTTCATATGGTTTAAAAAAGCGGCATCATGAGGGCCCTCACCAACAATAATAAGCGTTGTAACATTGACTCTTTTCGTTCTTTTTACCACAAGGATGAGCCTCTAAATGTTTGGAATAGCACCCAGTGCACCAGCTTGGTATTTAGCATAGATATTATCATCTGCGCGCAAGCCGATAACCTCATCTAGCCGCCATGCCTCGCTGTAAACATTCTCTTTTTCAACTAAATATATTTGGTGCTTTTTGAAAATATTCAAGACCTCGTGAGTATGGCAGGTAAAGATAAGTTGAGCATTTAAAGGGTTGGTATGTTTAAATTTAAATAAATCTATAATCTTCCCGAGCATGTGCAGATGGAGGTCATTATCTATTTCATCTAAAAT
>QIHH01000001.1 GCA_003230195.1 Gammaproteobacteria bacterium | reverse complement strand
AGGTCAACAATTTTACCCTTGCCTTCGTCACCCCATTGAGTGCCGATAATGATTACATTTTTGCCCATGATTTTCTCTTACAACGAATAACACTTCTGCATAAAAAAAGCGCCACCTACTGTCGCGCCTGTCCCACCCAATTTATCGCTTATTGTAGATCGACGACCTGCCATTGACCATTCATCTCAACAATTTTGCGGTCACAACCGGCAGCGCTGATGTCATCTTGTTGCCCCGGCAGGAACTCAATCACACGCTCGCCCTCTTCACGCAAAGCCGTAATAAATGCCTGCAATGCAACGCGCTGCTCACTGTTATCACTAGGGTAGGCAATGATTGCACTGGGCTTAGAGACGGCAGTATCGCTTAACAGCATCAATGTTTTAAGGTCTGAGCTAAAGCCTGTTGCAGGTCGTGCACGTCCAAAGACGCTGCCAATGTCATCATAACGACCACCACGTGCCACTTCCTGCCCGTGGCCCGGTACAAATGCGGCAAATACAATACCCGTCTGGTAGCTGTAACCACGCAGCTCTGCAAGATCAAAATGGAGTGAAATATCTCCCATACGCTGCGCAGCAAAACCAGCGACCTGCTGCAAGGTGTCAATCGCCGTGAGTACTTCTTTACCCGCGCCACTCAACACTTCGCGCGCTTCTTTCAACACCCCGGCAGCGCCATTCAGATCAACCAGTGCCAGCAACATGGCGCGCGCATCCGCATCATCACAAACATCGGCTAACAGTTCACCAATCTCTGGCTTCGCCTTGCGTTGCAACGCATCAAACAACATCGCTTCCTGAACATTGGTCAAATTGGCACGACGCGCCAACGCACGAAAAATACCGACATGGCCAAGATCGATATGGATCTCATCCAGCCCGGCAAAACGCAGTGTTTCCACCATCAGGTGAATGATCTCAACATCACTCTCAATACCAGCATGGCCATACAGTTCTGCACCGACCTGTAACGGGCAACGGCCACGAGAAAAACCGTCCTGACGAGTATGCAGCACAGCATCCAGGTAACAGAGACGCGTTGGTCCTTCGCGGTTAAGACGATGCGCATCAATACGCGCCACCTGCGGTGTCATGTCCGCATGCACGCCGAGTAGACGACCACTTTTTTGATCGATCAGTTTAAACGTTTCGAGCTCCAGCTCAGTACCTGCACCCACTAATAGTGACTCAAGGTATTCCACCATCGGTGGAATCACATATTCGTACCCCCAACTGCTATAAAGATCCAGCAGTGAGCGACGTAACCGCTCTAGACGTTCGGCCTGCGGCGGCAGAAATTCATCAATCCCCTCGGGGAGTAACCAGCTATTTTTTTCTTTCGACACGTTATTGGCCATTGAGCACCATTAAGCACTCATCTATCAAATCAATTAAGGGAAAATGCCGCTGCTAAAACAGACGAACAAAGTGCATGCGCTATTATAGCGCACCCAGCCGCTGGAAACTATTGCGGACTAAAACTTATTATCGAACAAGATAAAGCAGCAGAACACCCGATATCATGCAAACCAATCCACCAATGCGCAGCGTACGGTCACTCAGGCTCGCCATGGTCAACAACGACTCACGCAGACCTTTAGGGCTAATAAAAGGCATGATGCCCTCAATCACCAACAGCAATGCGAGTGCTATCCATAGCTCCTGCCACATCATCTATAATGAAGTTCCGAAAAAACTAATAGAGAGAGACCTTTGCACGAGTCTATTTTTCGCTCCAGCCGCGTTATCAATGATCTCAAAATAATCATTTACTGCGTGTAAACGCCGTTTTTTCGATCATTGATGCCTTGCTGGAACGAAAATGAGTTCCCGTGCAAAGGTATCTAAGTAAGAATAAAAATTGAGAAGGAAAAAAGCTGCCCGACAGGTAAGCCTGCCGGACGGTACTAATATTACTCGAGGCCTTTAGAGTTTTTGAAGTATTTAAAGAAATCGTTATCTGGTTCTAACACCACAATATCGCTTTTATCTTTAAAGGAATTTCTGTAGGCGTCTAGGCTGCGGTAAAAAGAGTAGAATTCGCTGTCCTGGGTGTACGCAGCGGCATAGATTGCGGCGGCTTCACCATCACCTTCACCACGTAGT
>QIHH01000088.1 GCA_003230195.1 Gammaproteobacteria bacterium | reverse complement strand
TGATGCGGCAGGCAATGCGGCGACTGAGGTTATTCGTACGGTCAATGTCATCGCTGCGGGGACCAGCAATCCTGATGATTCAGATGGTGGTACCGGTGCGTTCGGGCTACTGCTTGGACTGGGTCTCATACTGCTGGCTGTTCGGCGACGTTCAACTGAGGGGTTTTAATAATGGCAAACCGCAGAAACTTCCGCCCCGGGTACCTACAGCTTTTGAACAAGAGGTTGGATCATGAACATTGCTAGTGACTGTACCTTACAGCGTTACCGCAAAAAACTATGCGCTACTCTGTTTGGCGTGATGAGTATTGCTATTATTATTGTTACCAGCCCAGCCTATGGAGCAATCATTGTTGCCAATCCGGATAATTACCGGGGTTTAATAGGCGATTTACAGGCGGGAGACACCTTGCAATTGGAGGCCGGAAGCTATGAGCGTGGCTTGCCGATTTCTAATCGCCATGGTGAACCTGGTAATCCGATCATCATCACCGGGCCAGAGACGGGTGAACCCGCAGTAATTTTGGGTAGTCAGATTCAGGCCTGGAACACCGTGCAGATCGATAATTCAAGCTACCTCACTCTGCGACACCTTAAGCTGGATGGGCTTGATGTGGCATTCATCGATGCTGTTAATTCGCGCGGGGTAACCCATCATATCACGCTAGAGTATCTGGAAATTGTGCGCCATGGGGCTCATCAATTGACAACGGGGATTGCTACCAGAGGGCCAGCTTGGGACTGGGTTATTCGTCATTGTAAAATCATCGGTGCCGGTACGGGTATGTACCTCGGGCACTGGCAAGGTAAGGATTGGCCTTTTGTCGGTGGCTTAATAGAACACAATATGTTCGTCGACACCGTGGGATATAACTTTCAGATCAAGCAAATGAACAGTCGTTCTTATGAAAATGGTAATGCGATTCCGGGTATGCCGCTAGAAAAGCGCAACACCATTATTCGGCATAATGTGTTTAGCAAAGCAACGCAACCTACGCCACCTCAAGAAGGCGCACGACCAAATTTATTGGTGGGGCATTTCCCGCTGAATGGTCCTGGTAGTGATGATATTTATGAAATCTACGGAAACTTATTTTACGAAAATACCACTGAGGCATTATTTCAGGGTGAAGGCAATATTGCGCTGTATGACAACTTGTTTATCAACTCATCGGGAAGTGCCATCAATATCCAGCCACACAATGATGTGCCGCGTAGTATTGATGTATATCACAATACCATCGTGGCTACCGGTAGTGGTGTAAGAATACAGGGCGCTAACGCAAGTTTTGTGCAGCGAGCAATGGGCAATGCGATATTTTCTGGTACACCGATAGCAGTTAGTGCACAGGTTATCCAGCAGGACAACGTGACAGATACTTATGCGGCTGCGGGTGATTATTTGATAAACCCAAAGGGAGATATCAATTTGGGAGAACTGGATCTGTTCCCGAAGGCAGATATGCTTTCTGCTGCGGCCATGGATTTATCGCCGTTTCAGAATTTTTCTGATGCGAATCTCGATTTCAATCGAGACCAACGCAATGGAATCTATCGAGGTGCCTATGCCGGTGAAGCGAATAACAATGGTTGGCAATTAGCTATCGATTTTAAACCGCGTGGCGAGATTGTACCACTAGCCCCTAGCATTATAACCCAGCCTGAATCCCTCACAGTAACCGAAGGCGATGGCGCGACTTTCAATGTAGCATCAGCGGGTAGCAGGCCGTTGACTTACCAATGGTATTTCAATGGTGCTGCGATTGATGGTGCTAACAGCGCAAACTATACGCTCACAGCAGTCAACGCGGCAGCCGCTGGTACCTATGGTTGTATCGTGAGCAACGCCCAGGGCAGTGACAGTTGCATTGATGCAACATTAGCAGTATTAGCTGATGCGCTTGCGCCCACCCTCGTAACGGCCTCAGCCACGAGCGCAACGGCTGTTGATCTCTTATTCAGCGAAGCAGTCAGTTCCATCAGTGCAGAAACCAGCGCGAACTACCAGTTTAACCTAGGGATCAATGTTAATGCGGCGAGTCTGCATGCCGATGAGCGCACTGTGAGACTCACCGTCAGCCCGGCGTTGACTGAAGATACCACCTACACCGTATCAGTCAG
>QIHH01000167.1 GCA_003230195.1 Gammaproteobacteria bacterium | reverse complement strand
TTGCTGTAGTTGGTGATTGGCATAATGCCGGGGATGATCGGGATATCGACGCCGAGTTTTTCACAGTCATCCACAAAACGAAAATAGGCATCGGTATTGTAGAAGTACTGTGTGATCGCTGCATTCGCCCCCGCTTTAACCTTGCGAGCAAAGTTTTCCATGTCTACCTGCGCGTTGGGTGCCTGTGGGTGGAACTCCGGATAGGCGGCGACCTCGATATGAAAGTGGTCGCCGGTTTCACTGCGAATAAATTCGACCAGCTCATTAGCATAGCGAAATTCGCCGGTTTCACGCATACCGGAGGGCATATCGCCACGTAATGCAACGATGCGTTTAACGCCGAGCGCAATGTAGCCATTGAGCAGTTCGCGAACCCCTTCCGCTGTCGAGCCGATGCAGGAGAGGTGCGGCGCGGCTTTATAGCCCTTTTCCTGAATCGCTTTTACCGTATCGAAAGTGCCTTTCTGCGTACTGCCACCGGCACCAAAAGTGACCGAGAAGTAGGCTGGATTTAACGTGGCCAACTCCGATAGGGTTTTGCGCAGGTTCTTTGTTCCCTTTTCTGTCTTGGGTGGAAAGAACTCGCAGCTAAAGCTTTGTGGATATTTTTTTTGCGTGTTCATGTGGACGTTCCTTATGTCGATTAAAACGAAAACGGGGTGGTCACCCACCCCGTTAGCGATGTGATCGATTAGTAGCGATAGTGGTCTGGCTTGTATGGGCCTTCCACTGGCACACCGATGTAGTCTGCCTGCTCTTTGCTCAGGGTGGTCAGATTGACACCAATCTTCGCCAGATGCAGGCGCGCAACCTCTTCATCCAGATGTTTCGGCAGGATGTGAACGTTGATTGTGTATTGCTCACGACGAACGAAAAATTCGATCTGTGCCAGTACCTGGTTGGTGAAAGAGTTAGACATTACAAAGCTGGGGTGGCCGGTACCACAACCGAGATTAACCAGACGTCCTTCGGCTAGCATGATGATGCGGTTGCCGCTGGGTAATTTGATGTGATCAACCTGTGGCTTGATGTTTTCCCACTCATACTGACGCATGCCGTTGATGTCGATTTCGTTATCGAAGTGACCGATGTTACAGACGATCGCCTGATCTTTCATCTGCACCATATGGTCATGCGTGATGATGTCTTTGTTGCCGGTGGTGGTTACAAAGATGTCGCCGATTGAAGCCGCTGCATCCATGGTGACCACGCGGAAGCCTTCCATTGCGGCCTGCAGTGCGCAGATAGGATCAATCTCGGTGATCATGACCGTTGCACCAAGTCCTTTTAGCGACTGTGCGGAACCTTTACCGACATCACCATAGCCAGCTACGATAGCGATTTTGCCCGCGATCATCACATCAGTCGCTCGCTTGATACCATCAACCAGTGATTCACGACAACCATAGAGGTTATCGAATTTGGATTTGGTGACTGAGTCGTTAACGTTCATTGCAGGGAATAGCAGCTCGCCGTTTTCAACCATCTCATACAGGCGGTGTACGCCAGTGGTGGTCTCTTCGGTGACACCCTGAATGTTAGCGGCTTGTTTGGTCCAGAACTGGTTGTCTTCTTTTTGCATGCGCGCCAGTACGCCGAGGATGCATTTCATCTCTTCGTTGTCTGTGGTCTCGGGGCCAGGAACGATGCCACTCTTTTCATATTCAACACCTTTGTGAACCAACAGGGTTGAGTCACCGCCATCATCAAGGATCATGTTAGCGGTTTCACCATTAGGCCACTTGAACGCCTGCTCGGTGCACCACCAGTACTCTTCCAGTGTCTCGCCTTTCCATGCAAAAACGGGCACGCCAGAGGCGGCAATTGCTGCGGCAGCGTGATCTTGGGTTGAGAAGATGTTGCATGATACCCAGCGTACTTCAGCTCCTAGGGCAGCCAGCGTTTCGATCAGGACGGCGGTCTGGATGGTCATGTGCAGGCTGCCCATGATGCGAGCGCCCTTGAGTGGTTTTTCGGTGCCGTATTTTTTGCGCAGCGCCATTAGACCGGGCATTTCGGTCTCGGCGATGTTCATTTCTTTACGGCCCCACTCGGCTAGTGAGATATCGGCGATTTTATAATCGGTAAATTGAGACATTCGTTGTCCTCCAAATTTAACCGAGCGCCGTTGTT
>QIHH01000072.1 GCA_003230195.1 Gammaproteobacteria bacterium | reverse complement strand
CGATCTCCTGACCCAAATGATCTTCGTTGACCTGACCACAATAATGGCTACGCATAATCCTCTAACCTTATAAATCTGAATAAAAAATAAAATAATACGGACTGGCTTAGTAGAGTGCAACCAGCCTATGTTTGGCGGCTATTTGCTGTCTTTATCTGATTTCTCGCCACGCAGCACAGCGGTGAGTTCCTGAGTCGCTTCTTGAATCACGGGATTTTCCTTACCACCCGGCACAATAACACCAAGCGACATAATCATCTTCAGTGCTTCATCGATATTCAGATCAAGCACCTGAACATCTTCATCAGGTACCATAATAAAAAAACCAGAGGTTGGATTGGGTGTCGTCGGAACAAAGACGTTAATCAAATTTTTGCCCGATTTCTGTTTCACCTCGTCTACCGCATCACCCGTTTGAAAGCCAAGCGTGTAGATGCCTTTACGTGGGTACTCGATCAACAACACCTTACGAAATGATTTACCTTGCGACGAAAAAATCGTCACTGCCACCTGTTTCACACTGTGATAAATAGTGCGCACCAACGGAATACGCCCTAACAGTGATTCCCATGCGGCGACCAGTTGTCGTCCAAAAAAATTAGCAACGATAATGCCGGTAATCAAGACAATCAACACCGCCATTACCACACCCAGCCCCGGGATATTAAAACCCAGCAAAGTCTCTGGTTGATATTTCAGCGGAATAAAAACCAGCAGCTGATCCATGAAGGAGACCAGCAGGCGAATCACCAGTACCGTTACCCCTAGTGGTAACCAGACCAGCAGACCAGCAATTAAATAGCGTTTAAACATTAATCATTCAATCCACACTAGGTGCACCGCAACTCGGCGCACCACCATCAGAGGCTTTGTCTTTCTTTTCTTCGGCCTTCTGCTTATTTCCACCCTTAAAATCGGTCTCGTACCAGCCACTACCTTTGAGGCGAAAACCTGAAGCCGAAATCAACTTGGTCAGCTCAGGTTTGCCACACTCTGGGCAATCCTTCAGTGGTGCATCACTCATCTTCTGCATTTTCTCAAGCGCATGAGCGCAGGCTTTGCACGAATACTCATAAATAGGCATACCAATTCCTCTATTACTTCAATAACTTATATCGACACCTTATCAAGATGAACGAAATTCTAAAAACCCAGTTATTCCCATATTTTACCCCAGGATTACAACAGCTGGCCATTATACACCGAATAGCGCTAAAATTGGCTTGCTAATCAGCGATCTGGTAGCTTGTGCGGATGAGACCCACAAGCGATAGCCCACCCTCCGACAGAAAGCGTAACGACTGGAAGACCATCCGTACCCTGCTGCCCTTTTTATGGGAGTTCAAACAGCGAGTCATTATCGCGCTGATCTGCCTAGTGCTGGCCAAAGTCGCGATTGTCGGCGTACCACTGCTGCTCAAAGAGATCGTCGATGCGCTAGACCACAGCCAGGTCGACATCGTCACCCTGCCAATTTTTCTAGTCCTCGCCTACGGCCTGCTGCGTGTTATCAGCGTCTTGTTCGGTGAATTGCGCGATGCGATCTTCGCCAAAGTGACACAGCGCTCGGTACGGCGTGTCGCGCTTCAGGTGTTCCGCCATCTGCACGCACTCAGCCTCAGTTTTCACCTCAACCGTCAGACCGGTGGCATCTCACGTGATATCGAACGCGGCAGCCGTGGCATCAGCTTTCTGCTCAGTTTTCTGGTCTTCAACATCCTGCCGACGCTGGTCGAGATCACCCTGATCGCACTCATTTTGTTCAGTAACTACAACATCTGGTTTGCACTCGTTCCATTTGCCACCGCCGTGATCTATATCGCCTTTACCCTGATTGTGACTGAGTGGCGCATGAAATATCGCCGTAAGATGAACGAGATGGATTCCAAAGCCAACACCCGCGCAATCGATAGCCTGATCAACTTCGAAACCGTCAAATATTTCGGTAATGAAGCGTTTGAAACAGGCCGTTATGATGAGAACCTGCAGGTGTGGGAGCGTGCTGCTGTCAAAAACCAGACCTCACTGGCATCCCTCAACGTTGGCCAGGGAGTGATCATCGCGGTCGGCATCACCATTTTGATGCTACTCGCCAGCCAGGGCGTGGCCGAAGGTGAACTGACGATTGGCGATCTGGTGCTGATCAATGCCTACCTGCT
>QIHH01000080.1 GCA_003230195.1 Gammaproteobacteria bacterium | reverse complement strand
CGAGCCTGTTAATGAATGGGTAATGCTTTCATACTATGGCACTGGCTGCGTTGTAGCTAATCCACGTAGGTCGGAGATCGGCTCCCTTATGAGGAATCATTATGTCTAGGTCATGAGAAAAAATTAATAAAGCATCAAGTTTTTTTATAAAAATTATCGTAACTTCGTTAAGCTTTGTTATGTCAAAACATCGGTCTTCGTTGAAACACTTTGGTTCATCATTTACGTTTATTTCTAGGCAAGAATTAACGTATAAAATACGTTAATCTCATCATTTGTGATGGTGACTTAGTTAACGTTTTCCGCCTAAATTATTTTGTGTTGTTTAAATATCGCGTCTTCGTTTAGAGGAAAATCATTGCCATCCCAATGAACGGTATTCATGTTGAAGAAATAAGGGGTCAACCCCCTTGCCGAAGCGCAAGCGCGCTTCAATCTGGTGGTGCATGGCTATTGCTTGATGACCAATCACTATCATCTATTGATTCAAACGCCTGATGCTAATTTGTGGCGTGCGATGCGTCATATTAATGGGGTATATACACAATGCCATAATCGTATGAAGCGTACCGATGGCCCCTTGTTTCGCGGACGTTACAAGGCTGTACTAGTCGAAACTAGCTAGGTGCGCCATAGAATTGAGAGAGACAAGTCATACCGGGACGAAGTTAAAGTGATACGAGAAAGTATTATAAAAAAAGCGGATAGACCCCTTTTTCTCTCATACCCATAAAGGTCAATGGCAAAGATTCCTGCCAGTTCATGGAGGCGGTCTTCGATCCATTGGCGGCGATGTTCAAAGCTGCGTGAGATCACTGAATATTTTCCGCATAAAAATCTCTGCGGAGAGCCTGCCCCAGGAAGTGTTTTGGGTGCGCAGCGGGAGACACAATTATGATGGCTGTGTGCTTTAGCTTGCAAAGGTTTCAGGCTAACTATTTTATTTTGTACCAATCATACTCCGCTGGCGAGTGCTGCGGTGCCCAATAGTATGTTTATCAGCTGTTCTGAAGGCTGGCCATTGAGCAGTAGTTCGCCCTTTTTGAAACGCAGCTCAGCACTTACCGCGTCATCACTCTTTTTAATGAAGTTCTGTTCAATACCCTGTAGCAGAATCTGCTGAGCCATCATTGCGCTCTGTTTTACGATCTCCGCCTCTTCCATCACCTGTTTCTGTGCGTTGAGCTGAGCGCGGATCTGTCCATTGGCCATTTCTTCAACCATCTGGGTGACTAAAGAGAGTGGTAGTTTAAGATCAATTTCGATATCAAGCAAAGGGATCAATGACAACACGCCCATCTGTGGATCGAACGGGTCGCTTGGCAGTAGTGCAAATTTCACTCTGCCGTCGACCTAGCCCTGAGGGGTTTTAACCGATGCCTTGCTGATCTGGATTTCAGGTGAATGCTTCAACAGGGCTGGAACAGCGGCCTGAAGTTCAGCAAGCATGGTACTTTGAATCAATTCCGGGGTCGCACCGGATGGTAGTGAATTTATTTGTGCCTGAATTTGCTGCTGTAGGTTTGCTAGCGTGGTTGCATCAAAATTATTGAGTTCAATGCGGATCAGGCCATTTTTATAACGGTCGCCGCTGACAGTCAGATTATCAAAACCGATCTCGTTGATAATATTAACTAGCGGACCATTTTGAGTCGCGTCGGCATACACACGTAATTTGTTCAGTGTCATACTCTGTTGAGAACCGGCAGGATTGGGGCCAGTGGCATCGATCTGCTCAATTTCCATCACGATTGTGCCAAGGTTTAGGCCTTGCGGTGACACGGCGGTATCGGATGTGGCGGTGAACCCTTTCATTGATAATTTCATACCGCTCATCGCGATTTCCAGTAACGGTGCGGCGGCATTTATTTTGGCAGCAATTTCGTTCCAATTACCGGCAACAGTACCGCTGAAACCTTTCCATTTAATCTCTGCATCACCGACATGTGATGGGCCTTGGTAGGTGGGTATGTGTATATCGCTGATGCTGGAGCTATCTTTTTCGAGGTAAGAGGTGGCGCTGAAAAAAGGTTTGTCCTTGAAGTAGAAGCGTTCTATTTCACGGTATTCGTCACTCAGTTCAATGGTGGAGATAAACTTCGCCACTGTCATCGAAGAGGGGGCGCCACTTATTAGCAGGCCGTGTTCGATTTCATGTTTTATC
>QIHH01000126.1 GCA_003230195.1 Gammaproteobacteria bacterium | reverse complement strand
GGAGCGGGAAACGAGATTCGAACTCGCGACCCCAACCTTGGCAAGGTTGTGCTCTACCAACTGAGCTATTCCCGCCCTTTAAACAAGACACATATTGTACGTACCCACGCACATGTGTCAAGCATTTGACCTAAAAAAACCAATATGTTTAAGTAGTTAACCTTATGCGTCACGAAGTATGGGCCATGCCTTACGCAGGTATTCCCACATTGACCACAATGTCAGGGCTGCCGCAATATAGAGCGCAATGTAACCCAGCATTTCTGTTGGAATCACACCAAACAGAGGCTCACGGTACAGGAGTAAAATAATCGCTGTGATCTGCGCTGCCGTTTTAATCTTGCCCCAGATATTCACCGCAACGAGATTCCCCTGACCTATCTCAGCCATCCATTCTCGCAATGCGGAAACGGCAATTTCACGTCCAATGATAATCACCGCAGGAACCGCCATCCAGGCAGTCGCACTCACTTCTACCAGCAACACTAATGCCGCTGCAACCATTAGTTTATCTGCGACCGGATCTAAAAACGCGCCAAAAGCAGACGTCTGGTTCATCTTTCGAGCAAGGTAACCATCAAGCCAGTCGGTAATCGCGGCAATACTAAAAATAGCAGTAACCGCAATATTCGACCAGCTGACCGGCAGATAGAAGAACGCCACAAACACAGGAATCAAAGCGATCCTGAGAAAGGTGAGGCTTGTTGCCGTTGTCATCACTACCTGTTTACTCCAAATACTAAAAATAATTGACGGTTAAAAGTAAGCATTTTTACCCACTTATTTCCCCGTATGGAAGGTATCATAAATCCGCCGTGCAAGTTCGTCGCTAATTCCTTTTATGCTCGCTAAATCCTCGACACCCGCACGCGCCACCCCTTGCAAACCACCAAACTGCTGCAATAACTGACGGCGACGCTTCGCGCCCACACCCGGAACGCTCTCAAGTAGCGAGGTTTTTTGCGCCTTTGCACGCCTTGCACGGTGGCCTGCGATCGCAAAACGATGCGCCTCATCTCTAATTTGCTGAATCAAATGAAGCGCAGGAGAATCAGCCGGTAAATTGATCTCGATACCGCTTTCAGAAAAATAGAGCGTCTCCTCCCCCACCTTACGCGCACGCCCTTTTGCAATACCAATGATGTTAACACCACTGATCTGTAACTCTTCCAGCACCTTTTCAGCCTCACGCACCTGTCCTTTGCCACCATCAATAAATAAGATATCGGGTAATTTACCTTCACCCTTTTTCAAACGCGTATAACGTCGCATCAACGCCTGATTCATTGCTGCATAATCATCACCACCCGTAATTCCTTCAATATTAAAACGACGATAATCTGATTTGAGTGCACCTTCATTATTAAATACCACACACGATGCCACCGTTTGCTCACCGGATGTATGGCTAATATCAAAACATTCCATTCGCTGTGGCAGACTATCCATCTGCAACACTTCTTGCAGTGCAATAAAACGTTGCATAATATTGCTTTTGGTATTGATATAGCGTGCAAGATTTTGCTTTGCATTAGCAGTCGCCATTGCAAGCCAGCGGCTACGCTCAGCACGCACACTACTGGTCACTGCCACTTGCCTGCCCGCCGCTTCGCTCAATACTGTTTTCAACACGTCAATATCATCCAGCTGATGATTGATAATAACCTGAGATGGAATCTCAGTTGCCCCCTCCTTACCCAGATAGAACTGCGGTAAAAATGCAGCCAGTATCTCTACGGCCGTCGAATTATTAGTATGACGAGGAAAGAAACTCTTATTGCCTAAATTATGGCCATCACGAATATAAAAAACCTCGACACAACCGACGCCATTTTGAGTCACTGAACTCACCACATCGATATTACCTTTATCACTACTGATGTACTGTTTCTCCTGAATAACGCGTAATGCTGCAATTTGATCTCGAAACTGAGCCGCCTTCTCATAAGCCAATTGCTCAGCGGCTTGCGCCATTTTCTCAACCAGTTCATCGATTACATGGTGATTTTTCCCATCAAGAAACATCGCGGCCAAACGTACATCATCAGCATACGCAGCGTCAGTAATGCGCTTAGTACAGGGTGCACTACAACGTTTAATCTGGTATTGCAGACAAGGGCGAGAACGATTGCTGAAAAAACTATCTTCGCATTGTCGAATTTGAAATAATT
>QIHH01000152.1 GCA_003230195.1 Gammaproteobacteria bacterium | reverse complement strand
AATACCAGCCAATCACCTCTTCACCTTTGGCCTTATCACTGATACGATAAACTTCACGCGGTTTAATATCACTACCAGAGTTCACCTGTTCTGGCAAAATAAAGCCAACTTCATTATTTTTAGGCTTAATAGTATCGTGAATACCATCGATATAACGCTGCCAAATATAACCGGTCAGATGTACTTCACTAGAATTGAAAAACTGCAGGGATTGAATAAAAATCCCTGTTTTAATCTTGATAGTTGGCTCAGCATTTGGCGAAGCAAGACTCAGCGGGGTTTGCCAGTATTTTTTCAGGTACTCATTCGTTGCCAATTCATTTACTAATTGGGGAGGTTCAACATCATATTCATTCATTTGAACCCACAGACTAACCAGCACAAAGATTAGCAGTGTGGATACTGCAGCGGATAAAAACCACCAATGCGTTTGTTTCATTTACCAACGTCCTTTTCTATGTCAAACAACTGAAGCCGCTACCTTCAGCATTTTTCCGTCATCCCGGCGTACTTTTGGCCGGGATCCAGCGTTTATAAAAAGTCAGGGATAAGACCAAACCTTTGCTAATGACACCGCACTCACTTCTGCATTACTGGATCGTATTTTACATCATTCACATATTATTCAAATAAAAGGAGACAGTTATCGTTTAAGAGAGAAAAAACAGGCGGGCTTTATTAGCTCAAGTAAATAAATAATGTAATGTGTTGCAGTTTTCAGGTGTTGTTGACACCCCTATCCCGATTAGTGGTTGTAAAGCGTAAAGTCTAAATCGAACCAAAGAACAAAAATAAACAAGACTCAGGGTACAATGCAAGGCGACGAAACCAAAAGCAGAGGCTGCAAATGAGCTATAAACACCTGAGTCTTGAAGAAAGACCTGAATTCAAGTGATAAGTGCATAATCCGTTGTTGACAACGTGCTTTACTGGGCGGAACAAACTCAGCATGGCATCAGTTACATCCCGTGCCTGCTTGCTGCTTACCGGCAAGGGAGACTGTAAATATTTCTGTGTAACTGCCAGTTTTAAATATAGCCCGCTAAACGGTCTTCAAACTCGATCATAAACCGATTGAGTGCTGGTTTCCAATTTCTGATTGGCATCGTACCCAAAGCACTTCGTGGGGCAGGCTCTCCATTTCTTAGCTGCCGCCTGAGTCGCTAAATAAATCACCTTTTTCGCTGAGTCGTCACTGGGAAATAATTTCCGTTTCTTAATCGCCTTGCGGATAACACTGTTCAGCGACTCAATCGCGTTAGTGGTGTAGATGACTTTTCGGGTGTCAGCAGGGTAAATGAACAACGTGTTGAGGTTCTCCCAGTGGGTGCGCCATGAGCGGCTGATCTGTGGATATTTGTCATCCCAACGTTCAGCGAATTGATCTAACGCTAGCAGCGCCTCGTCTTCGGTCACTGATTGATAGATTTTCTTCAGGTCGACAGCGACAGCTTTGTAATCTTTCCAGGGCACATATTTCATCGCGTTACGCACCATGTGAACAATACAGAGCTGTATTTGCGTTTGTGGATAGACGGTATTGATGGCTTCAGGAAAACCTTTTAAGCCATCGACGCAGGCAATCAGAATATCTTTTAGACCGCGATTCTGAAGTTCAGTCAGCACGCTGAGCCAAAACTTGGCGCCTTCATTTTCAGATATCCACATGCCTAATAACTCTTTGTGACCGTCCATATTGACGCCCAGAGCGAGATAAATCGCTTTGTTGATGACCTTTTTGTCTTGGCGAATTTTAACCACGATGCAGTCCAGGTAAACGATGGCATATACGGAATCCAACGGCCGTGACTGCCACTCAATGACTTCATCAATCACCGCATCAGTGACTTTTGAAATCAGCGCTGGCGAGGCATCTGCACCGTACCCAAAGCACTTCGCGGGCAGGCTCTACATTTCTTTGAAGGTGGCGACGATGTCACGGGTGCTCATGCCTTGGGCATAGAGAAAAAGAATTTTGTCGTCCATCGAGGTAAAGCGGCGTTGATGCTTTTTTACCAGTTGCGGTTCAAAACTGCCTGACCGGTCGCGCGGGGTCTCTAGCTCGAACTGACCGTCTTCTGTCTGCAGGGTCTTTCGTGAGTAGCCATTGCGGTGATTATCTGTCTCAGACGGCTCATGACGTGAAAAGCCAAGGTGATCATCCAGCTCGGCGTTTAAGGCCGCCTCAACGGTGATCT
>QIHH01000068.1 GCA_003230195.1 Gammaproteobacteria bacterium | reverse complement strand
GCTCTACACCAGAAGAATCTCTGGAGGTTTTTGTTACCACGATAGCAGGCTTACCCGAATATAATTGTACATTTGCAATATCAACACTAGGATCAAAGTCAACATCTTTCACATATATTCTTTCGTTAGGTACTCTACGGCCGTTTCTAGTGATAATATTGCTTGAGATGTAAGAATACATACCCCCATATCTACCCTTTTCGTACACTACGTATATATTTTTATCGGCATCAACAGCAATACTCCTTGCAGATATTCCCCTATAAGACATCGGTAAATACATTGAAGAGGTGAGATAACCATGTGATGAATAGCTTGCACGGAAAGAAGTGCCTGGTTTCACGTAGTCTTCTACATTGGGGTCTGGATTTATGTCAAGACCTGTACGGTAACCATTCCATCTCATCGTACCAATTATATGAAAAGACCCATCAGGTTCAACAAACAAATCATTGATTTTTGTAAGATCTCCAAGACCTCTTCCTGGCAATCTTTTCGTCCAGAGATAGTTACCATTAGCATCAAGTTTTTGAATGTACACCCCTTGTTGTTTGTTAACTGTCTGAATATCTTCTGCCAGAGAGGGATCAAAGTCGATTGTTAAAGCCCGATTTGTTGTGTGAGGGGAAGAGCTATCGTTGTAATAGCCAATAGAAATTGTATTGCCTTCAGCGTCAGCCATGATTTTCAAAGGGCGGTCATCATCTGTGCCGCCAAAGACACCCATAGACTCAACATTAACAGGCGCCAATTCAGACTCAGGTGGTGTAGACGGTAACGAATCGGGATCTGTTAATAACCAGTATTGATTTGTTGACCCACTTTTCGCACGTACCAAAATTTGCCCGACTTCGTTGATGGAATACGCATCGACAATCACAAAGTCTGTGTCAACGTTTACGTAATCATTCAAATCATACATAGTGCCATTTTCATAAATAAAGGCATGCTTGGCACCACCAGATACATTCGCCCAGCCAACAATTATTCCCGCATTATTCACTGAACGTGCGACACTTTGAGCACCTCCCAACGTACCAAGATCTTCTAAACCACCATCTGGGCTAGCCCACTTAAAAGCCCGAGTATTATTACGCCATCCCATCAAACCAACCACTAAATCAGAATCATTAACATCAAAACCCTCACTCACATGTGAAGGGTCTGTGATGTCATCCTGAACAACGTTTAGTTCGCCAGCAAGCCATGTATAGGCCTTTAGCGAACGGGGTAAATTAGATGAATAATCATCGGTATCATTCCAAATTACGGCTCCTGTCACCAAGTTATTTTCGTTCAAGGCATGTGCGCGGCTTTGTTGGTATTGAATACCAATATAATCTTGACCACCGTTAATATTCACCAGGCCATGAGCTAACGAATCTTGAGGTCCAGCTCCGCCGGGGGTTATTCCTGTGCCGACAACATTGGATTGGTTATTAATATCCTGTATTTGCGATTGGGAAGGAGTATAAGCACTAAGTGGGCGAATTATAATAGGAACATCATATTCCCCTGTTTTATCGTCAGGCCACCAGGATGTGCTCCGTTCAAAATAACTATCAACCGCTGATCGATTAACATTTGTTGAACCACCTACGTATCCATGATTGCTAATCGCTAAGGCACGACTACCACATGCAGATGCATCAGCAATACCATCATTATTGATATCTCGGCAGTCATTAAAAAATTTAATATTTTTGGTAATTCCATTTTCCCACACGGCTGCTTGACCACTAGTACGCCCTTTAATCAGTGAGTGTGGCGAATTGGCAACATCTGTGCGCCCGGCAATAAAACCGTAATCATTTAATGACGGAAACTCAGTCACATAATACCCATAATATGATGTAATGCCCCATCCACCCGAATTATGGTCATAACTGGTTGTTACCTGAGCGCCAGGCATGGGATTTTGATCAACGCTATAGTTTGGTACAGCCACCGCCTGGTTAGATGCCAACAAACACCCAAACGTTATTAGTATTATTCTTAACTTATTCAACAAATACTCCTCCATGTGAAATGATAGCCTTCGACGTATCGAGACTATTTTCAGTATCATAAATATTACGATGATGACACCATCATCCTTGTGATGGGAAACAATTATTTTAATATCGTGTATGGCAATACCAGAAACCATGTTATTATATTTATAAAAACAACAGTATAATTATATTTGAGATATGTCAAATCCATATAAACAGTCGCTCTTCATGATTGTCTTTATAAACACATACTCACTTTAGAATAAGTATTTTGAGATCATTTATAATGCGACTGGAGCGGAAAATAGACTCGTGCAAAGGTCTCTTACAATTTAATGCAACCAACAGGTGTCAGCTGTGCGGTCGGAAAACGATCCGAGAGCATCACACCCAGTTCATCTGCAAAAATACGCTGCTGCTCGCCCTCAAACCCTGAAAGCACTAACCAGAACTCTTCCTTTTTACGATAACGCTTTTTAATCTGATAATTCACATAACCCAACGCCCTCAACTCACGCAAGCGCCGTTTTCTCGTCTCTTTTTGCCCAAAGATCCCTAATGAAATAATCAACTGGCCATCTTCCAACCGCGTCACCGCAACATCTACAATCCCTTGAGCCTTAAGCGCTGTCACATCATCCCGTGCCGATTTAACCGATGCGTATTCCGTTAGATAAATCCACTCACCCAGCAAGCTTTCAACCTCACGCGCAGTAACCGCAGCATCAAAGCCATACTGTTCTGCCATCGGCACCAATTCCTCGGGCTGCGCACGCTGCTTAAATGGCCCCGCCTTGTAACAAAGTGCTACCAATGCAGGGACAACAATCTCTTCGTCAACATCTGCATGAGTAACAGGTGGTATTGCAACACCAATAAGATCGACGGGGTCTGGGCCTGTGTCTGATTCTGGCACTGGAGACTCGACCAACGCAACTGGATGAACATCAATAACCATTGACGGCACCTCACTGACTAACGCCAACGTTGCTGCACCACCCACCTCAGCAGGTGGCATCAACACCTCTTCTAACACCGCTGACTCCACCCCATCTTTAAGCAGAACTTGCCACGAAAAAAAGGCCACGTTAAGCGCCAATACCATCAGTACAAATGCCCTCATTGATTCGCCGCTCCCGCAATCATCGCCACGCCCTTTAACAC
>QIHH01000258.1 GCA_003230195.1 Gammaproteobacteria bacterium | reverse complement strand
CGAGATTATTGCGGCTCCATTTGACGATGCCGATATGCCAGCCATCGTTGAGTGTGTCTTGCGCAGGACGATAGGTGATAAGTGCGCCGGTGGGCAGGTATTGGCTCGCATCATTGTAGTAAAGCGCAAGGCCGCCAAGGCTGCTGTTTTTTTGCTGAGCAGAAAAGGTACTGGGGTGATTAGTTACTGAAGTGGTCTGGACTTCAATTGGATTGAGCGGGTTGATTGAATCAATAATAGATTGGGCACTACTTTCATTCTTTCATTGTTGATGACGTGATGGCAAGCGTTTAGTCCATTGACGATGGTGATCTCTTTATCTGTTTTGGTACGTTTGGTGAGTCGCTCTGGACGGATAATTAATGCCTGCGCTAAGCGTTTATCGAGCGTGCGTTGATATTGACCCGATGGCAAAATTTCAGCGATTTCTAGCAGGCGTAGTGATGGCAATTCAAGGTCGAGTCGGTTGAGGTTGTAATGAGTGGGTGGCTGGTCACTCTCTAGGTCGATATAAAAACGGCCCTGTAATTTTCTAGGCGAATCGCTGCTGATGATCTTGCATTGTGGTGCCCAGTTGCGCAGTGACTGATAGGCGCGCGTTATTTCATGCGGCATCAGGTGAAAAGGATTGGCCAGTGAAAATAGCAGGATGCGTTTATAGGTGCGTTCAATAGAGAGTACTTTCCCCTGTTTGGCCTTATTGTTAAAACCAAAGCTGAAGGGGGTTGCTGGAATATTGTAGGTTTCCGCGATGTAATAGAGACGATGGATCTCAATCCAGACTTCGGCTGGTGGGGTGGTATAGACCAGGTAGCTGTGCAGTAGACGTTGTGATAAATGTTCAATTGCCTGGTATAACGCACAACAAAGGTAGTGCGTGTCACTGCCTGCGGGTACGCGACGTTCGTTATGTCGGGCCTGCACACCGCGGTGTGCTCTGTGTGGCGATGGCAGCGGTGATTCGTTGATAATGATCAGGTAACCATTAGCGGCTTCATTCAGCATGGCCTGAATATTATCGAAGTGCGCGCGCTTATTAGACGTAAACGATAGGCGTGAGTGCTCATAGTATTGTGAAATCCGCTTTATCAGGGTGTTGATGAGCGGGCTAAAGAGCGCCAGCGCATGGGTGCGCTGACCGATTGTCATGTTGCAATTATTGAGGTCGCGCAGCGCGGCTGTGGTGAGCTGAATAGTGGCGCGTTGGTCGGTAAGCGGCAAGGCACGAATCCAGCGGCGTATCACATCAGGCGATGTTTCAGATATGTCTGGTTGAGGGTGGGTTGTTGTACTGTTGCTGGTTTGCATAGGGGGTTGATTACTCATGGCGAGTGCCTGCGATCCTGACTGATGTTGAATGATGGTGCGCGCTGAACAATGGTTTTTCTGTGATAATGTTAATGATTTGGTGCTAAATATTAGAGAATAGAACAAATTGGGGTTCCCAATCAATGTGTCGAGCGATACAGTACGGTTCAGATGAAAAGTAATGATAAGAGAGTGGCGTATGTGGGCAGAGACATTGGCGAGTAACATGAACGGCTTGAAAAAACCTATAAATAAAGGGCTTACTGTCGCGGTCGTATTGTTGTCAATGCTAGCGAATGCTGGTGTCTATGCCAAAGATGGTCCGCGCGCAGCACCGGTGGTAGTCGGTGACGTGAGCGAACGTATGATGGCTCCCACGGTCATGGTGGCGGGTAGCGTGATGAGCCGCCTAGATGCAGCGGTTGCTGCTGAGATGATGGGGCGACTGGTGTGGGTGGCTGAGGTGGGTGATCGTTTTGAACAAGGTGCAAAACTGGCTCAGATCGATGATACGCAGCGCAAACTAGAAGTGGAGGAGAGTCGTGCAGGACTAGCTCAGGTAAAGGCGAGACTGACCTTTCTAGAAAAAGAGCTAACGCGTTTGCGTAGCCTGGCAAAACAGAATAATGCGGCGCGTACGATGCTGGAGCAGACTGAGTCTGACCGCGATGTGGCACGTGCTGATCTCAGCGCTGCGCGAGTGCGGGTGAAGTTAGCGCAGGACCGTGTGGCGCGCAGTGTATTGCGCGCGCCTTTTAGTGGTACGGTGGCGCAACGGCTGTTGCAGCCGGGTGAGTGGGCTGAGAGTGGTACTGAGGTGATGCGTTTAGTGAATACTGATCTGGTTGAAGTACGTGCGATGGTGCCGTTGTCGACCCTTAAGTTTGTGGCAAAGGGAACTCAGCTGCGAGTACAGGCGGATGGTGATGTACATCGTGCGACGGTACGCTCACTGGTGCCGGTGGGTGACTTACAGTCTCGTCTGATGGATTTGCGGCTTGATCTTGATGGTAACCCATGGCCTGCTGGACAGGGGGTGAAGGTTGCAGTGCCGACCGCGCAGGCAGTAAAGGCGGTAACCGTTCATCGTGATGCGATTGTGTTACGTCGCAGCGGTGCCTATCTCTACCGGGTAAATGCCGAGAGCAGTGCTGAGCGAGTGAATGTGACGCTGGGGGTTGCCTCGGGTGATTATATTCAGGTGA
>QIHH01000168.1 GCA_003230195.1 Gammaproteobacteria bacterium | reverse complement strand
GTGTTTGTCATATTCAATGTGATAATCAATATGCACTCGCGCGGTTTTAATTTCTACGTACTGGTAAGCGAATTTTGGCAGCGCTTTAAGTGCCGGTTGATCCAGCATTTCAAACTGGCTTTTACGGGTGCCCGGCAGTTTTTTAAAATCACGATTATTGAGATCGATGAGCAGCTCACTAATCGCCAGATTAAGTGCGGATAATGTAAAAAAAGTTTGATGGCGAAGCCGAGCTAAAATCCAACGCTCCACAATTTGTACACCGACTTCGGCTTTGGATTTATCTTTGGGTTTATACGGTCGTGCGGGCATAATGGCAGTCTGGTAGAAACTCGCCATTTGCAAATAAGCGGGATTAATTTTCGGTTCATAGCGATGTGTTTTTATCACCGCACTCTTTAAATTGTCAGGTATCACTAACTCAGGAACACCACCAAAAAACTCAAAGGCTTTTACATGAGCATTAATCCAGTCAGCCTGTTTTTGAGTTTTTGATGCACAGGCAAAGGTGTAATTCGATGCACCCAATACCGCCACAAATATTTGTGCATTAATACACTCACCGGTATCGGGATTAACAATGGGGATAGTGGGACCGCAGTAATCGACAAAAAGTTTTTCACCCGCTTTATGTATCTGTCGCATGGAGGTGGCTTGTTTACCCTGCCAGACCTTATAGCGATGACAAAACTGTGCGTAGCTGTAGCCATTGTTGGGGTGAGATTGGCGGTACTCTTCCCAGAGCAGTAACTTGGTCACGCCTTTTTGTTTGAGATCCTGATGGATCTGGGGGAAATCCGGCTCAATAAATCGACGAGCACTTGAGGAGGGTTGGCTGGGGAATAGCAATCGGCCTAGGTCACGCTCATCTAAATCATCGGATAGTGGCCAGCTAATACCGGCCTTTTCGGCTCGATTAAGGTAATTGGCTACCGAGCCATAACTGGTGCCGACAGCCACGGAAATGGCTCGACGGCTTAAACCGGACTCATAGTGGAGCTGTAGTATTTGTTTAATTTTTCGCATTGATAGCTTCTCTGTTGGCATGCTTTGCTCTCCCCAAAAAGGAAGCAGCGTAGCAAATTAACGGGATTTCAATACGTTATGAAGGGTGCTGACTGGAGCGCCAGCGGGTGATCAACTTAAACTAGAATCACTGATCAAGATGGGCTAGAATATGCATTTGTGGCAATGCATTTATATATGTTACATTTCTGCTTCAAATGTCGGCACGTACAACCTTCATAAAATTATAAAGAAAGTACAGAGGAATAGATTAACCTGTTCCTCGGTCGGCCAGTAAAGTGGCATGAATGTCAATTAGGGGACTATCCATGGAAGATGCCTTATCGCGCGATCGCGTATACGCAAACTCAGGTTCTATCGTTTTAATATTGTTTCTTACGTTACTGCTAAGCGCTTGTGGTAGTGGTGATGGTGATGGTGATGGTGGCCCAGCAAGTTCTTTTGGTCTTTCAGGGAAAGTGGTGTTTGATGATGGTGGAAATGATTTTGGAAATGGAATTGTTGAAGATGAGAGTGACAATCTTATTGTAGTTGCTACGCACCAGCCCCTAGGCAGCTCGAATGCTGCCATCTTAATGTTTGATGAGGACGGAAATGCCAACACTAGCTTTGATAGTGATGGCTTTGTAGCTACAGATGGGAGGGGTGCCGGATTCGGTAATGGAATTATATTAGATGACAATGGAAAAATTCTCATCACTGGCTCAGTATCGTTAGCGCTGAATGGATATCTTCCTACTGGTGATACTCGAATTGATGTTGCGCTCTGGAGATACAATATTGACGGTAGCCCAGACACAGGCTTTGGTACAAACGGGCGAACATTATCACTAACAAACTCAAGTACAGGTGAATCCATGCGCGGCGAAGCCGTTGCCGTGGACACCAATGGCAAAATCGTTGTCGCAGGCACTCATTCCAGAGGCACATTTGCTACCTTTGTTGATCTTAAAATATGGCGTTTCAATCCAGATGGCTCAATGGATGAAACTTTTGCTGGATTTCGAAATGGAGCCACATTGCGTAGCTTTGGTGTGAATTTTTCTGTCAATAACATGATTCTGGATGCTGCCAATAATATTTATATAGTGGGAAGATCATATTTTCCGGTTCTTCGCTGAATGACATGGGTAATAGTGTAGAATAATCAACGATTCAAACACTCATACTCCCCGGAATTTAATCATGGAAGACGCAAAACTATTCGCCGCCGCTCTCGGCTTGCAATCACCTTGGTATGTGTC
>QIHH01000015.1 GCA_003230195.1 Gammaproteobacteria bacterium | reverse complement strand
TACGTATCGGGCCTAACCGGGTTGGGCCTCGTGGTTTGTTACAGCCGATTGCGGATGGCCTGAAACTGGTGTTGAAAGAGATCATCATCCCCACCAACGCCAATCGCTTTCTGTTTGTGATCGCACCATTGCTTGCATTGGCACCTGCACTGGCTTGCTGGGCGGTTATCCCTTTCGCCGATGGCTGGGTACTCGCTGATATTGATGCTGGTCTGCTCTATGTATTAGCACTGAGCTCGATGGGTGTTTACGGTTTGATCATCGCCGGTTGGGCCTCTAACTCTAAATATGCATTCCTCGGCGCGATCCGTTCTGCTGCGCAGATGGTCTCGTATGAGATTGCGATGGGCTTTGCGCTGGTGGGTGTATTAATGGCCGCAGGTAGTATGAACCTCAGTGCGATTGTTGAATCACAGACGGGTAGTTTTTTACACTGGTTCTGGTTACCGCTATTCCCACTATTCTTGGTCTATTTCATTGCCGGTCTGGCTGAAACTAATCGCGCACCGTTTGATGTTGCGGAAGGTGAATCTGAAATTGTGGCGGGCTTCCATGTTGAATATTCAGGCATGGCATTCGCACTATTCTTCCTCGCTGAATACGCCAATATGATCTTAATCTCTATTTTGACGGTGATCATGTTTATGGGCGGCTGGTTATCGCCGTTCCAGGGTATTCCCGGGCTTGAAGATCTATTCGCTTTTGTGCCGGGTATTGTCTGGATTCTTGCCAAGACCTGCTTGCTACTCCTTTTGTTTTTATGGTTTCGTGCGACTTTTCCACGTTATCGCTATGATCAGGTCATGCGTCTGGGTTGGAAGGTCTTTATTCCGATTACAATTCTCTGGATTCTGGTGATTGGTGTGGGTGTGATGGCTGAAATCGGACCATGGTTTGATTAAGGGTAGTATGTGATGAATAAGATCAAATATTATTTAAAAAGTTTTCTGTTATGGGAATTACTCCTAGGATTAAAACTGACGGGTAGATACTTCTTTAAAACGAAGATCACCGTGCAGTACCCGGAAGAGAAGACACCACAGTCGAACCGTTTTCGTGGTCTGCATGCACTGCGTCGTTACCCGAATGGTGAAGAGCGCTGTATTGCTTGTAAATTATGTGAAGCGGTTTGTCCCGCACTGGCGATCACAATTGATGCAGAACCGCGTGAAGATGGTTCACGTCGTACCACGCGTTATGATATCGATCTTTTCAAATGTATCTACTGTGGCTTTTGTGAAGAGGCATGTCCGGTTGATGCCATTGTTGAGACCCGTGTGTTTGAATACACCTTCGAAACACGTGAGGAAAGTATCATGACAAAAGAGAAACTATTGGCGCATGGCGATGTGCATGAGAAGCAGATTGCTGCTGACCGTGCTCAAGATGCTAAATTCCGTTAACAGAATGGCAGAATGATGAGTATAGAGCCGATCCTATTTTATATTTTTTCGACAATCTTGGTGATTGCATCAGCGACTGTTGTGACTGTGCGCAATCCTGTTTATGCAGCGCTGTGCCTAGTATTAGCTTTTTTCACCTGTGCAGCTATATGGTTGATGCTTGAAGCTGAATTTCTCGCACTGGTCTTGATTCTTGTCTATGTGGGTGCTGTGATGGTGCTATTCCTGTTTGTTATCATGATGCTGGATATCAATCTGACTCGTTCAAAAGAAGGTTTTATCAAGTACCTGCCTGCGGGTGGTTTTGTCGCACTGCTTATTTTTATTGAGATGTGTGTGGTACTTGGCCCTGAAAATTTTGGTATTGAAGTCACTGGCGAGCCACTTAAGCATGCGGCAGACTACAGCAATACGAAAGAGCTGGGTGTCACCCTTTATACTGAATATGTCTATCCATTTGAGATTGCGGGCGCGTTGTTATTGCTTGCGATTGTCGCTGCGATTGCGTTAACCATGCGTCGTCGCCCAGATAGTAAATATCAGGACCCTGCGAAGCAGGTAGCAGTACGACGTGATGACCGTGTGCGGATTGTGAAAATGGCAACGGAGAAGAAGCAATGATTGAACTCTCTGATTTTCTGATCTTGGGTATCTTTTTAAACCGTAAAAATATCATTATTATTTTGATGGCGATTGAATTGATGCTGCTGGCGGTCAATATGAACTTTGTGGCGTTCTCTCACTATCTGGGCAATATAGATGGCCAGATCTTTGTGTTTTTTATACTGACTGTGGCAGCAGCTGAGGCGGCTATTGGCCTTGCTATTTTGATACTGCTATTTCGTACCAAGCGAACGATTAATGTTGATCGTCTTGATTCGTTGAAGCATTAAAACTATCTGGGACAGGAACTGAACGGATGAAAGGCATTTATCTTACAATTGCACTGGCACCGATGATTGGTGCCGTCATTGCAGGCTTCTTCGGTAGCCGCATTGGACGTACTGCCACGCACCTAGTGACGACAGCGGGCGTTGCTGTTTCGTTTATCTGCTCATTGATCGTGTTTAAACATATTGTTCTCGATGGCAGCGCGCCATTTAATGGTGCAATCTATACTTGGTTAGTGAGTGATGGCATTCGTTTTGAAATTGGTTTTTTGATTGATGAGCTAACCACATTGATGATGATGGTGGTTACCTTTGTATCACTGATGGTTCATATCTATACCGTTGGTTATATGAAAGATGATCCTGGTTATCAGCGTTTCTTCTGCTACATTTCACTTTTTACCTTTTCAATGCTGATGTTAGTGATGGCTAATAACTTCCTACAACTGTTTTTTGGTTGGGAAGCAGTGGGTCTCGTCTCTTATCTATTGATTGGTTTCTGGCATACTCGCGAAACGGCGATCTACGCTAATTTAAAAGCGTTCCTAGTTAACCGTGTCGGTGACTTTGGTTTCCTGTTGGGCATTGCGGCGGTTGCGATGTACTTTAACAGCCTTGATTACGCCGATGTTTTCGCGGCAGCACCAATGATGTCCGATGTCACCATCCAGATTATCCCTGGCCATGACTGGTCGCTACTAACGGTGATCTGTATTCTGTTATTTATCGGCGCGATGGGTAAATCGGCACAAGTACCACTACATGTGTGGCTACCTGACTCCATGGAAGGCCCGACACCGATCTCTGCTTTGATCCATGCGGCAACCATGGTAACGGCTGGTATTTTCCTCGTCGCTAGAATGTCGCCAATGTATGAGCTTTCAGAAGTTGCATTGAGTTTTGTATTGATCATCGGTGCGGTAACGGCACTCTCTATGGGGCTGTTGGGGCTGGTTCAAAATGATATTAAACGTGTCGTTGCTTATTCAACATTGTCACAGCTTGGCTACATGACAGTTGCACTGGGGGCATCTGCTTATGCGGCGGGTGTATTCCACCTGATGACCCATGCTTTCTTTAAAGCGCTGCTATTCCTTGCAGCAGGCTCAGTGATCATCGCGATGCATCATCAACAGGATATCCGCAAGATGGGTGGCCTTAAGAAATACATGCCAATCACTTACTGGACAGCATTAATCGGCTCACTTGCATTAATTGGTTTTCCGGGCACTTCTGGCTTTTTCTCAAAAGATGCCATCATTGAAGCGGTGCACGCCTCAACCATTCCGGGGGCAGGCTTTGCGTATGCCGCCGTGCTGATAGGTGTTTTTATTACTGCACTTTATACCTTCCGTATGTTCTTCTTGGTTTTCCATGGTAAAGAACGGATGGATGACCACACCCGTGAAAACCTCAAAGAATCACCGTGGGTGGTGACTGTACCACTAGTGTTGCTAGCGATCCCAAGTCTGATGATCGGTTATGTAACCATTGATGCCATGCTATTTGGCGATTACTTTGGTGATTCAATCGTGGTGCATGAATCCCGTGATGTACTGGCTCAAATCGGCGCAGGCTTTACCACTGCCGGTGCATTTATGGTTCATGGACTCATTACACCAGCCTTCTGGTTTGCGATGGCGGGTTTAGGCACGGCATGGTTTGTCTACATGAAGCGTCCAGATCTGGCTGACTTCGCTAAGCAGCAGTGTTTGCCACTATTTAAACTACTTGACCGTAACTACGGCTGCGATGAGTTCAACGATAAGTTTTTCGCTGCCGGTAGTCGTAAACTGGGTAACGTACTGTCGAAGACCGGTGATGCTAAATTGATTGATGGTTATATGGTTAATGGCAGCGCGAAAGCGGTCGCTTGGTTGGCAAGCGTTGCTCGTTATACACAAACGGGTTATCTCTACCACTACGCCTTTGCGATGATTCTAGGCTTGGTTGTATTGTTAACACTGTTTGTGATGGTTTAATAAAAAAATGATAATGGAAATATCGGAGGATATTCGGTTTGCCACTGCTTAGTCTTGTAATCTGG
>QIHH01000117.1 GCA_003230195.1 Gammaproteobacteria bacterium | reverse complement strand
GGTGCGTTCGATGAAGGGTTTCGAAAGCGCCAACATCATTCGTCCTGGTTATGCGATTGAGTACGATTATTTTGATCCACGTGAATTAAAGGCGTCGCTGGAAACAAAACATATGGCTGGGCTTTTTTTCGCAGGACAGATCAACGGTACCACCGGCTATGAAGAAGCGGCGGCGCAGGGTTTGTTGGCAGGGTTGAATGCCGCATTGCAGGTGCAAGAAAAAGAGGCCTGGTGTCCGCGTCGCGATGAGGCTTATCTCGGTGTGTTGGTTGATGACCTGATTACCCAGGGGACACTGGAACCGTATCGAATGTTCACCAGCCGCGCCGAATACCGACTATTATTGCGTGAAGACAATGCCGATCTGCGTCTCACTGAACAAGGCCGACAACTGGGTTTGGTTGATGATGAGCGTTGGACGGCGTTTGAGATAAAGCGCGAGGCGATCGAGTGTGAGCAGCAACGCCTGCGCGAAACATGGGTGCGTCCGGGGCAGTTGGGTGAAGAAGAGTCGCAAAAAATCCTCGGTGGGCCACTGACAAAAGAACAGAAATTGATTGATCTGTTGCGCCGACCACAAGTGACCTATGCGTCAATGATGCAGCTTTCTTGTTCGAACCCCGTTAAAATTGACGGTACTGTCGCCGAACAAGTGGAGGTGCAGGCGAAATATGCGGGCTATATTGAGCGTCAGCTGGAAGAGATTGCACGGCATAGACGTCATGAAGAAACAGCCCTGCCAGATGACTTTCAATATGATCAGGTACGTGGCCTTTCGATAGAGGTACAGCAGAAATTGATGGCGCAGCGTCCCGCAACCGTTGGTCAGGCGGGCCGTATGCCGGGTGTGACCCCGGCGGCAATTTCATTGTTACTGGTTCATTTGAAAAAACGTTCGGCGCTCGCTGGGCCAAGATCTGCTTGATGGCTATTAAGGATGCGCTGCGCGCGCAACAGGCCGCGCTATTAAAACAGGGTATCGCTGAGCTGGAATTGTCGATCAACGATGGGCAGCAGCACAAGATGCTCGATTATTTGGGCCTGCTTGAAAAATGGAACAAGGCCTATAACCTGACCGCAGTACGTGATCCATTGCAGATGGTGACGCGACACCTGCTCGACAGTCTCACCGTGGTGACGTACATTAAGGGAACCCGGATTCTGGATGTGGGGGCTGGGGCTGGGCTGCCGGGGATACCGCTGGCGATTCTCTTTCCCGAAATCCAGTTTGTATTACTGGATAGCAGCAGCAAAAAGACCCGTTTTATGACGCAGGCGATAGGGGCGTTGGCAATTGGCAATGTCGAGGTGCACAATGGCCGGGTCGAGGCGTATCTGATTGGAGCCGGGCCTGAGCGACTGTTTGATCAGATTACATCGCGCGCCTTTGCTGAAATTTCGTTGATGGTGACATTAACAAAACACCTGCTCTCCGCTGAGGGTGAGTGGTTGGCGATGAAGGGGCAGTATCCGACGGTTGAACTGGCCGTGCTTGAAGAATTATGTGAGACATGTGAAGTGTCGGCAGTGACGGTGCCGGGTGATGGCGCGGCGCGTCATATTGTGCAGTTAACGCCAAAGATTGACTAAAAAATTGCCCACTTTGCGAGGTGGTTTAGGGAAATGTTTATGAGCAGAATTATTGCGATTGCCAATCAGAAAGGTGGCGTGGGTAAAACCACTACCACGGTTAATCTGGCTGCGTCATTGGTGGCGACTAAACGTCGCGTGCTGTTGATCGACCTCGACCCGCAAGGCAATGCAACGATGGGCAGTGGCGTCGATAAAAATTCGCTTGAGCTCACATGTTGTGATCTGTTGCTCAATGAGGCAACCGCCAGTGAGGTGATGATTCATCAGGAGCATATTGGTTATAGCTTGCTGCCATCGAATGGTGATTTGACTGCCGCAGAGATTGAGTTGATCAATGTTGATGGCCGTGAGAGTCGTTTGGCTAAGGCACTGCAATCTATCGATGATCAGTTCGACTATATATTGATCGATTGTCCGCCGACGTTGAACATGTTGACGGTTAATGCGTTGGTGGCAGCTGAAGGGGTGATCATTCCGATGCAGTGTGAATATTATGCGCTGGAAGGTTTGACCGCATTGGTTGAGACGATTGAACAGGTACGTTCGACCGCCAATCCGCGTCTCTCAATAGAGGGGCTGTTGCGCACCATGTTTGATCCGCGCAACAACCTGTCGAATGAGGTCTCGGCGCAGTTGATCAGCCATTTTGGCGATAAAGTTTATCGTACCGTCGTGCCAAGAAATGTACGTCTGGCGG
>QIHH01000158.1 GCA_003230195.1 Gammaproteobacteria bacterium | reverse complement strand
TGATTGTTGAAGATGACAACGGCATGCAGCGTGATTACTGGTATTCAGTGGCACGTGATCGACATGACCTTGAAGCGGCCGCAGCGATTGGCGAGAAGACGGCAGCAAGAACATTACAGCGTCTCGGTGGTCGACGCATTGATACCTGTAAGGTACCGGTACTGTTTTCTGCCGATGTCGCCGGCAGCCTAGTATCGCATATGATCTCTGCCATTCGTGGTGGCTCACTTTATCGAAAATCTTCTTTTTTACTGGATAAACTGGGCGAACAGATTTTCCCTGAATTTGTCCATATTCACGAACGCCCACATATGAAAAAGGTACTGGGTAGTGCACCATACGATAGTGAGGGTGTAGCGACCTCTGCACGAGACTTGGTGCGTGATGGTGTCTTACAGGGCTATGTACTGGATAGTTACTCGGCGCGTAAGCTGAAGATGGAAAGTACCGGTAATGCAGGTGGCGTGCACAATGTGTTGATTGAACCGGGTGAGCTGGATCAACAGGCGTTGCTACGTGAAATGGGCACGGGTCTGTTGGTTACAGAGCTGCTGGGAATGGGGGTAAACATCGTGACTGGTGATTACTCGCGTGGTGCGGCAGGCTTTTGGATTGAAAACGGTGTGATCGCCTATCCGGTGGATGAGATCACGATCGCTGGTAATCTTGGTGAGATGTTTATGCAGTTACAGGCGGTCGGCAGTGACATTGATCATCGTGGTAACATCAAGTCCGGTTCCTTGCTGATTGGTGCGATGACCGTTGCGGGCACGTAATCTTTACATTTAATTTGATCATCATCTAATGACGGATACAAAAGATAATTTGGTCGAAGTACGTGGGCTGACCTTCCAATTTGGTTCGCGCATTATCTTTGATAATATCGACCTTGATCTAGCGCGTGGCAAGGTGACCGCGATTATGGGGCCGAGTGGTACCGGAAAAACGACACTACTGCGTTTGATTGGTGGTCAAATTCGCCCCACTGCAGGTGCTATCTCTGTTGACGGTCAAAATGTGCCCGCTCTCTCTCGGCGAGCGTTATTTGAACTGCGTAAACGTATGGGCATGCTTTTTCAGAGCGGCGCGCTGCTCACAGACCTTTCAGTGTTCGACAATGTGGCCTTTCCACTGCGAGAGCATTCCTGTCTGCCAGAGACGATGGTGCGAGATCTGGTACTGATGAAGCTGGAGGCTGTAGGGTTACGCGGTGCTCAACGACTAATGCCTAGTGAGCTGTCGGGTGGCATGGCGCGCCGGGTGGCATTGGCGCGTGCGATTGCGCTCGACCCGATGATGATTATGTATGATGAACCCTTTACAGGGCAGGATCCAATCTCAATGGGTGTATTGGTTAAATTGATTCGCGATTTGAACGAAGTACTGGGGTTGACCAGTATTATCGTGTCGCACGATGTCGCCGAGACCTCAGCGATTGCTGACTACATATATGTGCTATCGCAGGGCAAGGTGGTGGGACAGGGAACACCACATGAGCTGCAGCACTCTGAGTCCGAATGGGTACGCCAGTTTATGAAAGGGCTGCCAGATGGGCCGGTGCCGTTTCATTATCCTGCTGGTGATTATACTGAAGAGTTGCTGTCACGAGAGGAATTTCGATGACAATGTTTCAGCAGCTAGGGAGTCGCACGCTGGCATTTTTTCAACGCCTGGGACGCGCGAATATTTTTTTGTGTGCGGTGCTGTGTGGTGTGCCAGGACTCGTTTTTCGCCTGCGGTTGCTGATTCAGCAGGTTTTTTCGGTTGGTGTGTTGTCGCTGGTAATCATCGTGGTGGCGGGGTTATTTGTTGGCATGGTGCTGGGTCTGCAAGGGTATTATACGCTGGTTGATTTTGGTGCTGAGGATTCGCTGGGTGTGATGGTGGCACTTTCACTGGTGCGAGAACTTGGGCCAGTGGTGGCTGCATTGTTGTTTGCGGGGCGCGCCGGTTCGGCATTGACTGCTGAAATTGGTTTAATGAAAGCCACCGAGCAGCTCGCCGGGATGGAGATGATGGCGGTCGATCCCATAAAAAGAATCATTGCGCCGCGTTTTTTCGCTGGTGTCTTGTCGATGCCGCTACTGGCTGCGATCTTTAGCGCATTGGGCGTGATGGGTGGCTACCTTGCCGGGGTGGTGTTACTGGGCGTTGATGAGGGTGCCTTCTGGTCTCAGATGCGCAGTAGTGTCGATTTTCACGAAGACATTATGAACGGCGTGATCAAAAGCATTGTGTTTGGTGTGGTGGTGACATGGATTGCTGTTTTTGAAGGTTATGATGCAGTGCCG
>QIHH01000172.1 GCA_003230195.1 Gammaproteobacteria bacterium | reverse complement strand
TCACCGTCAGTAATATCGCCAGTACCAATATGGATGTGGTGCGCTCGGGTAACGAGCGTGTGATTCGGCCGCGACTATCGGATGCGGTGTTCTTCTGGCAGCAAGACCGTAAGCAGCCACTAGCTGATTTGTCTGCGCGACTTGAGCGTGTGGTATTCCAGAAGAAACTTGGTACGCTCAAAGAGAAGTCTTCTCGTGTGGCGACATTGGCCGCTGAGATTGCAGCACAACTGGGTGGTGATCGCGCACAGGCACAACAGGCCGGTGAACTTTCTAAATGTGATTTGATGACCGAGATGGTTGGCGAGTTTCCAGAACTACAGGGCATCATGGGGCGTTATTACGCCACGCTTGATGGTGTGCCTGCTGATGTTGCAGTGGCCCTAGATGAGCAGTACATGCCACGTTTTGCCGGTGATGAGCTGCCGCAAAATGTGATTGCACAGTCACTCGCGATTGCAGACAAGCTTGATACGTTAGTGGGTATCTTTGCCATTGGTCAGCCGCCGAGCGGTGACAAAGACCCGTTTGCACTGCGACGCGCGGCACTCGGCACATTGCGCATCATTATCGAAAAATCATTGCCGTTAAATCTGCAGCAGTTGTTGAAAAATGCCGCAGCGCAATACACCTCGCAGGGCAAAGTGACGGTTGCTGATGAAATTGTCGAGCAGGCCTTTGCCTTTATGATGGACCGCTTGCGTGGTTACTATCTTGATAAAGGGATTAGCCGAGACCTGTTTGATGCGGTGTTGTCGCGACGCCCAACCGAACCGTGTGACTTTGATCTGCGTCTGCGCGCGGTTGAAGTATTTCGCAAACTACCGCAGGCCGAGCGCCTGGCGGCAGCCAATAAACGTATTGGTAATATCCTGAAAAAGGTTGAGGGTGATATTCCCGTTGCGATTGATCAGACGTTGTTAACTGAGGCAAGTGAACAGGTGCTGTTCAAGGGGCTATCTGAATTGACCCGCGTGGTAACGCCACTGTTTGAGGCGGGTGATTACACCACGGCACTTACTGAACTTGCGACTCTGCAGGTGGCGATTGATCAATTTTTTGATGACGTGATGGTGATGGCTGACGATGAAGCGATTCGTAACAATCGTATTGCATTGCTCAATGGCCTGCATGGGCTATTTATGCGTACAGCGGATCTTTCCCGTTTGCAGGTAGCGTAACGACTTATGATGAAACTGATTGTGCTCGATCGTGATGGTGTTATTAATCAAGACTCGGATGCCTTTATTAAATCTCCCGAAGAGTGGCACCTGTTGCCGGGTAGCGCCGAGGCGATTGCACGTCTGAATCATGCGCGTTATCAAGTGGTGGTGGCAACTAACCAATCTGGCGTGGCACGTGGCTATTTTGATCTCGGGATGTTGAACCGTATTCACGAAAAGATGCAGCGTGAAGTGGGCCATGCAGGTGGACGGATCGATGCGATTTTTTATTGTCCGCATGGGCCAGATGATGGTTGCGAATGTCGTAAGCCGAAGCCCGGTCTGTTTCAGGATATTGAAAAGCGCCTGAAAATTAAATTGAATGGCGTGCCAGCTGTGGGTGATTCACTGCGTGATCTACAGGCAGCGCAAGCGATCGGTGCACGTGCGATATTAGTGCGCACGGGCAAAGGAGCCAAGACGGAAAAGCAACTCATAGCGGCAGCACTTGCTGAACCGGTTGATCTGTTTGATGATCTGGCAGCGGTGGTTGATTCGTTGTTAAATAATGATAGTTGAGGTGTGACTAGGTGTTGTTAATAAGATCCGTAGTGTTTGCGTTGGGTATGTGGGCTTCGATTATTATATTTGCGACGCTCTGCCTGTTTACCGCACCGTTTCCATTTGCAGTGCGCTATGGTTTTTTATCTAAATGGGCGCGACTTAACCTGTGGTGGTTGGCGTTGACCTGCGGGGTGCGGTATCAGATTGAGGGGCGTGAAAATATTCCAGCGGGCAATGCGATTGTGATGTCGAAACATCAATCGACCTGGGAGACGTTGGCGCTGCAAGTGATTTTTCCACCGCAGGTGTGGGTGCTCAAACGCGAGCTATTGAAGGTGCCATTTTTTGGCTGGGGCCTTTCAATGTTAGAGCCGATTGCGATTGATCGTAAAGCGCGTGGCAAGGCGCGCCAGCAGTTGATAGATCAAGGTACCGAGCGTTTGAAAAATGGTCGCTGGGTGGTGATCTTTCCAGAGGGGACGCGCATTCCACCGGGTGAAAAAGGGCGTTACGCGCTTGGTGGCGCGTCGCTTGCCGAAGCGAGTGGTTACCCTGTGGTACCGATGGCCCACA
>QIHH01000224.1 GCA_003230195.1 Gammaproteobacteria bacterium | reverse complement strand
ACATTATTTATAAATACGATGGTAACAAGCACGAAACGAATATTGTGCGTTTGTTGTGGGGAAGCCTGATTTTTTATGGTCGCCTCGACACGATGTCGATTGAATATACGCTGTTTAAACCGAGTGGTGAGCCACTGCGAGCGAAGATTAAACTCGCTTTTTCCAGTTTCCTCAGCAAAGAAGAAGAGGCGCTGATGGCGAATCGTTCTTCGCCAGACCTGAGCCATTATGTTGAGGTTCAGGCGGGCGATACGTTGCCGTTGCTGTGTTACAGGATTTATAAAGATAGTGCCTATTATCTTGAGGTGGCGCGGGTGAACAACTTGAGTAGCTTCCGTTATCTTGAACCGGGTACCCGCTTGCACTTTCCTCCATTACGGTGATGTATGGCTGATTCTCCAAATTTGAAGGGTGGTGGGGTTATTAAGTTGAGCATCTTCTCCGATGGAGCTGCTATTGAAGAAGATGTGCAGGTGGTGTCGGTTAACGTGATTAAGTCCGTTAATAAAGTGCCATTCGCTAAGTTAGTGCTGCTGGATGGTGATATGCCTGAGCAGGATTTTCCGCTGAGTAATTCTGACCAGTTTAAACCAGGCAAGGCCATTAAGATTAATGCTGGGTACGATGATGATGAAGAGACGATTTTTGAAGGCATAGTGATTCGTCATGGCATTAAAATGGGTGCTGATAATTTTAGTCGCCTGGTGATCGAATGCCGTGATAAGGCAGTGGCAATGACGGTCGGGCGGAAAAATGCTAACTATATCGACTCGAAAGATAGCGATGTGATCACGACATTGATCGGAAACTCAAGCGGTTTAACAGCCGATGTTGAGGCCAGCACCATCGAGCATAAAGAGTTAGTGCAGTATTACAGTACTGACTGGGATTTTATGCTTTCGCGTGCCGAGGTTAACGGCATGGTGGTCTGCGTTGAGGCGGGTAAAGTCACGGTTGGTTCGCCACCAGACAGTGAAACGGCTACGCTGGTGGTGACTTATGGCCAAGATATGATGGAGTTTAATGCCGACCTGGATGCGCGTAGTCAATTAACCTCTGTTGAAAGTGTTGCCTGGGATCCCGCTACACAAGCATTGGCGAGTGAAACGGCGAGTAAAACAACCGTGGGTAAAAGCGGCAACATCACCTCTGATGAGCTGGCGAAGGTGCTCGGATTAGATAAGTTCTGCTTGCAATCTGCTGTACCGCAGGAGACCGATGCGTTAAGCGGTTGGGCGAAGGGCCAGCAGCTTAAAGCAGCGTTAGCACGTATCCGTGGGCGGACGAAGTTTCAGGGAAGTGCGCTGGCCAAAGTGGGCGGGGTGATTGAACTGGCAGGTGTCGGTGAACGATTTAACGGTACGGTATATGTGAGTGGTGTTGAGCATGAAATTGCGAATGGTCAGTGGAGTACGCGGGTTGTGTTTGGTATGTCTGACCATTGGTTCGCAGAACAGCGTGATCTGGTGGCGCCACCTGCTTCTGGTTTGCTGCCCGGGGTCGAAGGGTTACAGATAGGCGTGGTGATGAAGCTGGATGCTGACCCTGCCGGTGAATCCCGAATTCAGGTGAAATTACCCATCATGCAGGCGGAGACGGAGGGTGTCTGGGCGAGGCTGGTCAACCTTCATGCCTCGCAGGGCTTTGGCGCATTTTTTATTCCTGAAATTGATGATGAAGTGATTGTTGGTTATCTCAATAATGACCCTAACCACCCGCTCGTGTTGGGAAGTCTCTATAGCAGTAAACATGCGTTGCCTTATGAATTGACGGCAGACAATTTCATCAAAGGTTTGGTGACAAAAGAGAAGCTCAAAATTGAGCTGGACGACGAAAAAAAAATTATCACCATTGTCACGCCGGGTGAAAACACGGTGGTGCTGAGTGACGATGGCAAGTCAATTTTATTGCAAGATCAAAACGGGAATAAGGTCGAGTTGAACGATGGCGGCATTACGATTGATAGCCCTAAAGATATTACCATTAGTGCCAAAGGAAAAATCTCGATGGCGGCAGTTGGTAATATTGAAGTGGCATCTTCAGGAGGCGATGTGACGGTAGATGGTTTAAATATCACCCATACCGCGAATGTTGGGTTTACTGCGAAGGGCAATGCGACGGCCGAGTTATCTGCATCGGGACAGACGACAGTAAAAGGTGCCATGGTGATGATTAACTAATCAGCCAGAAAATTATTATTTTGATGAATATACCCAAAGCGTTTGAGATTTAGGTGTTAATAGTGCGCCAATATTTGCTCTCAGCGAGGCGTGACAACGCAACATAGCCATTCTATGTCAGGCGGAACAACGAAGCT
>QIHH01000140.1 GCA_003230195.1 Gammaproteobacteria bacterium | reverse complement strand
ATGAGTTGTGCGCTTGCCTGTGAAAACCCTGCCATCATTGGGTCAATTGCTGTGATGAAGAGATTGGCACTAAAACCGGCTGAGACACCGGCAAAGGCGATTGCAATACCGACTAAAGGCGAGCGCCCCAATGCAAGATAGAGTGCGGCGGCAAGCGGTGGCAGTACCACGTAACCGGCATCCAGCGCCATTGATGACATGATGCCTAGAAAAAAGACCATCGGCGTGAGCAGCGCTGGCGGGGTTTTGTTGGCTGATACTTGTAGTAGTGCAGCGATCAAGCCGCTGCGTTCTGCGACACCAATGCCGAGCATTGCCACTAATACAAGTCCTAATGGTGGAAATGACATGAAGTTATCGACCATGCTGTTGAGCACCCACCACAGGCCGTCACTGTCGAGCAGGCCGATGGCGACAACTTCAACTTGCTGTTGTACACCATCACTACCGGTCACATTTTTAGTCACTTGCCAGCCTAGCAGTGCGGCAATTTGAGAGAGTACCATCACGACCAGGGTGGCAAAAAAGAAAAGTGTGGCGGGGTGCGGCAGGCGGTTGCCTGTCTGCTCAACCCAGTTAAGCAACGCGCTATTTTGAGGCCCCTTCTTCATTTTATGCTCATTGATCCGTTATGATAATGCGAGTTGTTTGCAGATGATGTCATCATCGCACGTGGCGTTAGTTTTTGTCATCAGTCGTGATGATTTTCCTTGGAGGTGGGTGTGGTGGTTTCATATGTGAATGGATGGCGGGCGATAGTCGTCATTACCTTATTGATGGTGTCGATACAGGGAAAAGCGGAAGAGCGCCTAGTTGCTCATTTCTCCGCTGGTTCGTTGCACGAGTGGCAAGAGAAGTCTTTTGTTGGTCATACCCGTTATCAATTCGTGACGGATGTGGGCAGTCAGTCACTTGAAGCGACCGCCAACGGCACGGCTTCTGGGCTATTCCGTGAAATCACCGTCGATCTCAATAAAACGCCTTATCTTAACTGGTCGTGGTGGGTTGATGGTGTTATACAGGGCAATGATGAAAAGCTTAAGTCGGGTGATGATTATCCGGTGCGGATTTATGTGGTGGTCTCTGGTGGGTTTTTTTTCTGGCGTACACGCGCAATCAATTATGTCTGGTCTAATAGCCAGCCGATCGATAGCCATTGGCGCAATGCCTATACCCGTCGTGCTGCCATGGTGGCGGTACGTTCAGGTGCGCAGCAAAGTGGCCAATGGGTGAGCGAGAAACGCAATGTACGGGAGGATTTCAGGCGCCTGTTTGGTAACGATATTGATCAGATTGATGCGGTGGCGATCATGAGTGATAGTGATAATAGCGGTGCTCAGGTCAGGGCGCGTTATGGCGATATCTTTTTTTCATCGCAATAAAATTTATGCCAAAGTTTAAGCGTGATCGAGCATTGATAGCGCTCGGTTTACCAGTTCGGCATTACCTAGGTTGAGTTCCATCAGACGCCTCTGAAGAATCACTCATGATGATCTTTCTTGGTCGGTTAGCCATATCGAATTAAATCATCTCAGTAATCTTTTCAGGATGCCCTCATATATAGCTGACAATTTATCGAGATCTTTAGCATTTACACATTCATTTATTTTATGGATAGTGTCGTTGAGCGGCCCCAGTTCAATTACCTGACTGCCAGTGGGAGCAATAAAGCGGCCATCGGAAGTACCGCCGCTGGTGGAGAGTTCTGCATCAATCCCGGTGGTGTCCTTGATTGCCGCAATGGTAGCGTTGACCAGTGTGCCGGGTGGCGTCAAAAATGGCTTGCCGGAGAGTATCCAGTTAATGGTGTAGTTGAGCTGGTGTTTGTCGAGCACTGCCTCAACGCCATCTCTCAGTTGTTGTTCAGTGACTTCGGTTGAAAAGCGGAAGTTGAAGACGATATTGAGATCGCCTGGAATCACATTGGTGGCACCGGTGCCGCCGTTGATGTTGGATACCTGAAAAGAGGTCGCCGGAAAATACTGGTTGCCCTGATCCCATACGATTTCTGCCAGCTCAGTCAGCGCCGGTGAAAAAAGGTGGATTGGATTTTGGGCTAGATGTGGGTAGGCGATATGGCCCTGTATACCATGAACCGTTAACTGGCAGCCAAGTGAACCACGGCGGCCATTTTTGATGATGTCACCCACCTGGCTGGTACTGGTCGGTTCACCCACTAGGCACCAGTCGATCTTCTCGCCACGTGCTTCGAGGTGTTCCACCACCTTCACGGTGCCGTTGATACTCGGCCCTTCTTCATCGCTGGTGATCAAAAAGGCGATTGAGCCTTTGTGGTCTGCATGTGTTGCCACAAATTGCTCACAGGCGGTGACCA
>QIHH01000248.1 GCA_003230195.1 Gammaproteobacteria bacterium | reverse complement strand
TATACACTCTTTTAGCTCGTCGAAGGCAAAACAGTTCCATGATCCATACAGATATGACCCCGATTGAAAAGCGCGCAGCGTTCTCGCTTGCTGGTATCTTTTCCCTGAGAATGATGGGGCTTTTTATGATCCTGCCGGTCTTTGCACTCTTCGCGACAGACATTGAAGGGGTGACCCCAGTAATGATCGGTCTCGCGATCGGTATCTATGGTCTCACTCAGGCGCTGTTCCAGATTCCATTTGGGATGATGTCGGATAAGTTCGGGCGCAAGCCAATTATTGCGCTCGGTCTGGTGATCTTTGCGATTGGCAGTGTGGTTGCTGCCACTGCAGATAGCATGATGGGCATTATTATCGGTCGCGCGTTACAGGGCAGTGGCGCAATCGCGGCGGCGGTCATGGCGCTGGCCGCAGACCTTACCCGTGAAGAGCACCGCACCAAGGCAATGGCGGTTATCGGCATGAGTATCGGCCTCTCCTTCACCGCATCGCTGGTACTGGGGCCGATGTTGAATGGTGTGATCGGCGTGCAGGGGATCTTCTGGTTGACCGCAATCCTGGCGATTGGCGGCATTTTTGTGCTGAAGTTTATCGTGCCAACCCCAGTCAAGAGTAGCTTTCACCGCGATGCAGAGCCGGTGCCGGGTTACTTTATGAATGTCCTGAAAGATCGCCAGTTGCAGCGGCTTGATTACGGCATCGCCTCACTGCATGTGATTCTCACCTCGACCTTTATCGCACTGCCGTTTGCACTGCGTGACTATGCAGGCCTTGAGGTTGAACATCACTGGTATGTCTACCTGCCGGTACTATTGTTGTCACTCGGCATCTCGATTCCGTTCATTATTATTGCAGAAAAGAAACGCAAGATTAAGGAGGTCTTCGTTGCGGCGATTGGCGGTATTCTGATTGCACAATTAGGACTGGTTTTCTTTTACGATTCATTGTGGGCAATCTGCCTGCTGCTGGCTTGCTTCTTTATTGCCTTTAATACATTGGAAGCGTTGCTACCGTCGCTGATTGCCAAGTTTTCACCGGCAGACAAAAAAGGTACCGCGATGGGTGTCTACTCCACTTCACAGTTTCTCGGCGCTTTTGTTGGCGGTCTGTTAGGCGGTGCCATCTATGGCTGGTATGATCTGTCGGGTGTCTTTTTCTTCTGCACGGTGGTGGCGGGGGCATGGTTCTTCGTCGCGAGAACAATGGAAACACCGCGTTTTCTTGCTAACTTTATGCTGCACGTGGGTGATATTCCCGCAGACCGGGTCGAGAAGCTTGAGTATGATCTAAAGCAAGTTAAGGGCGTGGTTGAGGCGTTGTATGTTGAAGAAGAAGGTGCCGCTTATTTGAAAGTTGACAACCGCGAGCTAGATGGCGATGCGCTGGAACAGTTTGTTGAACAGGTTGATGATTCAGAACTCGGCACGGCCAAAGATGGTGCGGCTGATGATGCAGATAAGCGTGTGCCTCAGAATTAATTGAAAATTAACATAGAATGAGACCTTTGCACCAGCAGGGGTTTTGCTATCTGGCACTAACAGTAGGCGCTTTAGGCGAGGTAGAAGTGCAGGTAAAGGTCTCAGAGTATAATTAAACATCACAATTGTGGGAGAGCGATAATGGCAAGAGGCGTAAATAAAGTAATTTTGGTCGGCAATCTGGGTAAAGACCCAGATGTCCGTTACATGCCAAGTGGTTCAGCGGTCACTAATGTCACGATTGCAACCAGTGAATCATGGAAAGACAAGCAGTCGGGCGAGAAGCAGGAACGCACCGAATGGCACAACGTTGTCTTTTTTAACCGCCTCGGTGAGATCGCGGGTGAATACCTGAAAAAGGGTTCAAAGGTCTATGTAGAAGGGAGCCTGCGTACCCGTAAATGGCAAGACAAAACCAGTGGCCAGGATCGTTATTCCACTGAGATCGTCGCCAGTGAAATGCAGATGCTGGATAGCCGTGGTGGTGATGGTGGAGGTTATGGTGAAGGTCAAAACCAGAGTCAGAACCAAAATCAAGGCCAAGCTGGCGGGACGCCCAGTAATCAAAGCCAAGGTTCAGCACCTGCGCAGAGTTTTGATGACTTTGATGATGATATCCCATTCTAGCGGGTTTGTTGTTTAGATCAGTTTTGTGTTTAAAAAGGCCTGATTTCAGGCCTTTTTTGTTTGTGGGGTTTGGTGTGAGTGGCGCTTATTTCAGCGTTTTTCGTCTTGCTTATCGAGATCCCGAACGCAAACTTAGGGCGGATTATGAGATTGAAGTGGTACCCGAAATCTGGACAGGTTGTTAAGCTCTGACATGCCAAATTAGAGAGCACCATCATCATGAGCAAGAAACGTAAACAGC
>QIHH01000011.1 GCA_003230195.1 Gammaproteobacteria bacterium | reverse complement strand
ATATCGATTACCTTTCTGCTATCGAAGAGGGGCGTTTTGTTATTGCACAGGCGAATACATCGCTAGATAGTGATGGTGTCTTAACGGATGAATTGATTTCATGTCGTCATGAAAATGAATTTACATTGTCTGGTCCTGATCGCGTTGAGTATATGGATGTCTCACCAAAGCAGATTGTATCGGTTGCTGCGTCGCTGATTCCATTCCTCGAACACGATGATGCTAATCGTGCCTTGATGGGATCTAATATGCAACGTCAGGCGGTTCCAGCGCTGCGTGCTGATAAGCCGCTAGTCGGTACGGGCATGGAGCGTTGTGTTGCGGTTGATTCTGGTGTTGCCGTTGTTGCAACTCGTGGTGGTGTGGTTGACTTGGTTGATGCGGGACGTATTGTTGTCCGTGTGAACGATAGTGAAACCGCGAGTGGTGAGCCGGGTGTCGATATCTATAATTTGATTAAATACACTCGCTCTAATCAAAATACCTGCATTAACCAAAAACCGCTGGTCACTCCTGGCGATGTGATTGCGTGTGGTGATGTTCTAGCTGACGGTTCGTCAACAGAAACCGGTGAGCTTGCCTTGGGACAGAACATGCTGGTGGCATTTATGCCTTGGAATGGTTACAACTTTGAGGATTCGATCCTTATCTCTGAGCGTGTGGTTGTGGAAGATCGTTACACCTCTATTCACATCGAAGAGCAGACCTGTGTGGCGCGTGATACTAAACTGGGTTCTGAAGAGATTACCTGTGATATTCCGAATGTGGGTGAAGGTGCGCTTTCTCGTTTGGATGAGTCTGGCATCGTGCACATCGGTGCTGAAGTGGGCCCTGGTGATATTTTGGTGGGTAAGGTCACGCCTAAAGGTGAAACACAGCTGACACCGGAAGAGAAACTCCTGCGTGCGATCTTTGGTGAAAAGGCATCTGACGTTAAAGATACCTCTTCTCGCGTGCCTTCGGGCATGAACGGAACGGTGATCGATGTGCGTGTATTCACTCGTGATGGTGTTGAAAAAGATTCACGTGCGTTAGAAATCGAAAAAGCGGAATTGAATAAAGTACGTAAAGATTTACACGATGAACGTCGTATTATGGAAAGTGATATTCTATCTCGTGTTGAAAAGGTTCTCCTTGGAAAGGTTGCCGACGGAGGGCCAGAAGGCCTGGCTGCAGGCTCTAAAGTGAATAAGAACTACCTGAATGATCTTACACAGGATCAATGGTTCTCGGTTCGCCTGCAAGATGAAGCGGCCAATAAACAGCTCGAAGCACTGCATGACCAATTCAAGCAGCTGAAAAAAGAATTTGAAGCTAGGTTCGAAGAGAAACGAGCTAAATTAACCGCGGGTGACGATTTAGCGCCAGGCGTACTGAAGATGGTTAAGGTTTATCTAGCTGTTAAGCGACGTATCCAGCCAGGTGATAAAATGGCGGGACGTCATGGTAATAAGGGTGTGATCTCAATGATCGTTCCTGCTGAAGATATGCCTTATACCAAAGATGGCAATCCAGTTGATGTGGTGCTGAATCCGTTAGGTGTCCCGTCTCGAATGAATGTGGGGCAGATTCTCGAAACCCATCTTGGTTGGGCTGCGAAGGGTGTTGGTAAGCGTCTTGGTGATATGCTCGACGAGCAGCGTAAAGTCGCTGACGTGCGTGAATACATGGATAAAATTTATAATCGGAGTGGTAAAAAAGAAGACCTTGATTCATTGACCGATGATGAGGTGCTCAACCTCGCACACAACATGCGAAAAGGTGTGCCGATGGCAACGCCTGTATTTGATGGTGCAGCTGAGTCTGAAATTAAAGCGATGTTAGAGCTGGCGGGTTTACCAGCCTCTGGTCAGACGACGCTTTACGATGGTCGCACTGGCGATGCATTTGATCGTCCAGTAACCGTGGGTTACATGTACATGCTTAAGCTTAATCATCTGGTTGATGACAAGATGCATGCACGTTCTACCGGGCCGTACAGCCTGGTGACGCAGCAACCGTTGGGTGGTAAAGCACAATTTGGTGGTCAGCGTTTTGGTGAAATGGAAGTGTGGGCACTGGAAGCGTACGGCGCGGCGTACACATTGCAGGAGATGTTGACGGTGAAATCGGATGACGTGGCCGGTCGAACCAAGATGTATAAGAGTATTGTAGATGGTGATCATACGATTGATGCGGGCATGCCTGAATCTTTCAATGTATTGACGAAAGAGATCAGAGCACTCTGTCTGGATATCGAACTGGATTGATGATGGATCTAGTTTTGAATCAGTATTTTACAACAGTAAATATGAATAAATTTGAGCAGGAGACAGCGCAGTGAAAGACTTACTTAACTTGTTGAAGCAGCAAGGGCAGGTCGAAGAGTTTGATGCGAT
>QIHH01000145.1 GCA_003230195.1 Gammaproteobacteria bacterium | reverse complement strand
ATCTGTCGAATATGTTTTAAATTACAGCACATAAAACCAAAGTAAGGGCCTCCACCCGCTAATGGCACACCGAGTGGTTGTCCTTCACCACACACAACATCAGCACCCTGCTCACCCCATTCGCCCGGTGGTGTTAACAATGCCAGCGATGTTGGATTGACCACGGCAATCACCAACAGCCCATGCGCATGTGCCCAGTCCGTCAATGCATTCACATCTTCCAACACCCCAAAAAAATTAGGCTGAGGAATAACAAGCGCCGCAACATCACCGGGGTCAGCCGGCAGTGAAGCAACATCAATGCAACCAGCATCAAGCTGATAATCAACCAGCTCTAAAGTGATGCCCTGGTTTTCAACGATAGTCTGCACAACTGAACGGTAAGTTGGGTTAACAGTGGCAGGCATCAGAATTCGTTTAGACTTTGATTTGCGATTAGCACGCACCGCCATCAACACCGCCTCAGCCAGACCCGATGCGCCATCATAAAGCGACGCATTAGAGGCTTCCATGCCTGTTAGGTGCGCCATCATCGTCTGGTATTCATAGATCAGCTGCAACGTTCCCTGACTCGCTTCAGCCTGATATGGGGTGTAAGCAGAATAAAATTCACCGCGCGTGACTATCTCCCAGATCGCCGCAGGAATGTGATGTTCATAAGCACCTGCACCAATAAAACAGAGTAGCTGTGGGCCGCTAGCACGCTCGTGCATCAGGCGAGACATCTCCATTTCATTCAGGCCAGCAGGCACCTGATCTAACACACCAATCCTCAACTCGGCGGGGATCTCATCAAACAGTGCTTCGATATCATCAACACCTATCGACTCCAGCATCTGTTTTACATCTGTTTCTGTATGGGGGATAAAAGGCATGGCTCAAAGACTTAATTTCATTCTATTAAAAACAAACAAGGCACTCTAAAGACAGAGTGCCTGCATAAGGGGTTCTATAATCCAAACAACTATTACGCTTGACCACGTTTAGTGATCATCGTCGCTATTCAACTCAACATATTCAGCCGCAGACATCAACGCTTCTAATTCACTAAAATCCGAGGCCTTAACCGTAAATAACCAGCCATCACCATAAGCATCTCGATTAACCAGTTCCGGGTTATCAACCAGCTTTTCGTTTATCGCAACCACTTCACCACTCAGCGGGCTATAAACATCAGAAGCGGCCTTGACTGATTCAACAACGGCACACTCTTCTTGCGCACTCAGCACCTGACCTACCTCAGGCAGCTCAATAAAGACCATATCACCCAAGAGAGCTTGCGCATGGTCACTAATACCAATCCGGTAAGTGTCATCACTCACCGATTCAACCCACTCATGGGATTTAGCATATTTCAGATGAGACGGAGCATTACTCATAGTCATTCCTTACAAATTACCGTATTTACCAACAAAATTCACTATTCGAAGCAAGCCTTACCGTGTCGGACAAACGGCGGCTTAACCACACGCGCAGGCAATTGTTTGCCGCGCATCTCAACCAGTACCTGCTCTGAAACATCATAGGGAACACGTGCAAATGCAATCGCCTTCCCCAGTGTCGGCGAGAAACTGCCACTAGTCACTTCACCCACCACCTCACCATCAACAATCACCCGCTGGTGACTGCGCAATACACCGCGACCATCCAGTATCAAACCCACCAGCTTTCGTGCCGGGGTAGCATTATACTGTGGTTCGAGGGCCTCGCGTCCAATAAAATTACGATCTTGCGGTTCCCACGCCACGGTCCATTTCAGCCCCGCCTCTAATGGCGAAGTCTCCTCGTCCATTTCAGCACTATAAAGATCCATTCCCGCCTCAAGGCGCAGCGTATCGCGCGCACCCAGACCAACAGGGTGGACCCCAATTTTGTGCAATCTGCGCCAAAAATCAACCGCCTGATCTGCCGGCACCATCACTTCATACCCATCCTCACCGGTGTAACCGGTGCGAGAGATAAAAAACCCCTCTGATTCCACGGCATTAAACGGGGCCAGTGCTTCTGCCTTTTCTCGCTGCACAGGACTTAACAGGTCATGCACCTTATTTCTCGCCTCAGGTCCTTGCACCGCCAACAGTGCAACATCCGTCAACTCTTCTACTGACACATCAAATGATTCCGCATGATGTTCGATCCACGCCATATCCTTATCATGCGTGCCAGCATTTACAACCATCCGAAACCAGCTCTCATCGAAGTAGTAGACTATCAAATCATCCACCACACCACCCCGCTCATTCAACATGCAGGTGTAAAGCGCCCGACCAGGGCTCTTTAATCGGTCAACATTGTTTGCTAACAGATAACACAAAAACTCTCGCACGCGATCACCCTTAAGATCAACAAAGGTCATATGCGAAACATCAAACATGCCCGCGTCCCCCCGTACCTTATAATGCTCT
>QIHH01000222.1 GCA_003230195.1 Gammaproteobacteria bacterium | reverse complement strand
ATTGCGGTGCTGGCGAAACCCTGTCATCGATGGTAAAACTACTTTACTGACATGGTTAAGTCAACGTTATGTAATAGTTTTCATCGTGTTGGCTTGTCTTAATTCTACTAACGTTTGTTGATTCAATAAACGCTGTGTCTTATTCAAAACAAGGAGCCGTTAATGCCAAAAAAAAATGCCTTTTATGCACAGTCTGGTGGGGTCACTGCGGTCATCAATGCCAGTGCCTGCGGCGTGATTGAGACAGCCCGCAAGCATAAAGATAAGGTTGGTAAGGTCTACGCGGGACGTGATGGTATCATCGGCGCATTGACTGAGGAATTGATTGATACCAGTAAAGAATCGGCCCGTGCTATCGCGGCGTTGCGGCACACGCCAGGTGGTGCCTTTGGCTCCTGTCGCTACAAACTTAAGGGGCTTGATGAAAACCGTGCAGAGTATGAGCGTCTGATCACCGTCTTTAAAGCACATAATATTGGTTATTTTTTCTACAATGGTGGCGGTGACTCTCAGGATACGACCCTTAAGGTCTCGCAAATCTCCAAAAAATTGGGTTACCCGATCACTTGCATCGGCATCCCCAAAACAGTTGATAATGACCTACCGTTCACTGACAACTGCCCCGGCTTTGGCTCGGTTGCCAAGTATGTGGCAGTTTCAATCCGTGAAGCGGGCTTTGATGTCGCCTCGATGTGTAAGTCTTCCACTAAGGTTTTTGTGATGGAAGTGATGGGGCGTCATGCTGGCTGGATCGCTGCTGCAGGTGGCCTTGCCGCGGAAAACAAGAAAGATGCGCCGCATATCATCCTGTTTCCAGAGGTACGCTTTAATCAGACCAAATTTCTTTCCAAAGTAAAAGAGTGCGTTAAAAAATATGGTTATTGCGCGATTGTCGTCTCTGAAGGGGTGCGTCATTCAAAAGGACAATTTCTTGCGGAATCCGGCACAAAAGATGCCTTTGGGCATGCCCAGCTAGGCGGTGCGGCCCCTGTGGTAGCTGAATTGATCAAGTCTAAATTAGGCTATAAATACCACTGGGCAGTCGCTGACTATCTGCAACGCGCAGCGCGGCATATCGCCTCAAAAAGTGATGTTGATCAGGCCTATGCCGTTGGCAAGGCTGCAGTTGAATTTGCTCTGGCAGGGAAAAATGCGGTAATGACAACGATTGTGCGCACCTCCAACACCCCTTATCGCTGGGAAGTGGGGGAAGCTAGGCTCTCTCGTGTCGCAAATGTTGAGAAGATGATGCCTGCTAGCTTTATTACTAAGGATGGCTTTGGCATCACGCCGCGCTGCCGCACTTACCTTGCACCATTGATTAAAGGTGAAGACTATCCACCGTACAAAAATGGTTTGCCGCAATATATTCAACTTAAAAAAATTGCAGTTAAAAAGCAACTTGTTACCGCTTTTAAAATAAAACAATAACCAAAGACCTTTGCATGATTTCTTCGTATTGGGTCAAGTATCGCTGTGGCCCTGTCGATAACAAAATTGAAACAAGTAATATTGGGCGTTTAATGGATTAAACAAAATCTAACCCATTGATTGGTTATGCAAGGATGCTGATGGGTATGAGACATCAGATCTGCTGATGCTCAGCCAGCCTTCCGTAACTCGTCATCACTCATTCTAGTCAAAAAAGCGCGCATCAGAAGCTCGTTGGCAGAATGAACGCCTGTTTTTTAATGAGCGAAGGAGTGTCAGATGAACAATATAAACATAGAACGAGTGCTCTATGTGGAAGATGAACCCGATATTCAAGCGGTAGCAAGGGTTGCGCTAGAGGCTGTTGGCGGCTTTGAGGTTCAAATCTACAATTCAGGCAGTGATGCGATGGAACATCTCGATGAGATAAAGGCCTTTAACCCCGATGTTATTTTGCTCGACGTAATGATGCCTGGCATGGATGGCCCAAGTACACTTGACGCATTACGCAAAGAAAGCCATTTTGTCGATACGCCGGTGATCTTTATGACCGCCAAGGTGCAGCCCCATGAAGTAGCGGACTTTAAGGCCATGGGCGCACTGGATGTCATCCCTAAGCCATTTGACCCGATGAGCCTTTCTCAATCAATCAAGACTATCCTAGTCACGAAACTGGAAGACGCCTCTTAATTCCACCTAAAAAACCGACTTATTTTAACAGCTAGTACAGAAAAATAGCCTCGTTATAGAATAAAAGGGGTTTATAGTCGTATAATTACCGCCATAATTTACCTATAATCACGCCCAGACATTTTTGCGCCGTTTGGGAGAAATCATGATTTTCAGCACCTGTTTAAAACGTTTTATATTGCCACTGATAATGCTGTTAATCGCATTGACTGGCTGTACTGGGCAATGTGCCTGTGGGTGATGAAGATGAGGCGATGCGCATCGCCGAAAGCTACTATGCGATGCTGCAAAATGGTGAGTTTGATAATGCTGTTGAGCTTTTTGAGACGAATCAGCAAGGTCACTGGGCGATGTTTTTGCAGAATAATATGAAAAAACTAGGGCCGATAACGAAGTATGCTTTTAAAAGTAATATGGTCAACACGGTATTCAGCGGGAAATTTTATATCTATCAGATCAGCACCCGTTACGGTGATCAGGCAGCCGATGAGATCTTAACGCTGTTTTTACATGTGGATGACACCGAAATCGAAATTGCCTCTCATAAAATCAACCTTGCGCATTCTAGAATGAATACGCAACTCAGCAACTCTGTTGAAAAGGCAGAAGCAAAGTAAGGCCTTTGCACGATTGTTCTTTTGCCTCTGGTGGCGTTAACAGCGGTCTTAATCGGTCATTTATAACGACAAACACCCTTATTCCATGCGCTTTTGACTTTCCAGAGAACAAAATCACTGCTCGTGTAAAGGTCTCAAAGTAATTATCCAGCAGTTTCTTAGCTAATTCGCCGATCAAGGCGACGATACGAGATTGCTTCACTAATGTGCTGTGTAGTGATCTCATCAATGGCGGCGAGATCTGCGATGGTACGCGCGACCTTTAAAATTCGGTGATAAACCCGCGCTGAAAGCCCTAGTTGTTGACTCGCCTGCTCTAGCAGGCACGCGCTTTCGGTGCTAAGTTGGCAGCTGCTTTCAATCTCTCGTATCCCCATCGCATGATTGGCCTTACCGCAACGCGCCAGCTGGTAATCACGCGCCGTTTGCACCCG
>QIHH01000004.1 GCA_003230195.1 Gammaproteobacteria bacterium | reverse complement strand
CTCAAGCAGTGATAGTAGATAGGTGCCGTATTGACTGTTGCTGAGTGGTTGAGCTAATTGTTCTAGTTGTTGACTGTTAATGTAGCCCATGCGCCAGGCAATCTCTTCGGGGCAGGCGATTTTTACGGTCTGCCGCTCTTCAATCATTTGAATAAAGTGCCCAGCCTGTAGTAATGATTCATGCGTGCCGGTGTCTAGCCATGCCATACCACGGCCCAGTACTTCTATTTTTAACTGTTTACGATCAAGGTAAACACGATTAACATCGGTGATTTCAAGTTCGCCACGTGGTGATGGTTTGAGTTGTTTTGCAATATCGATGACCTGGTTGTCGTAGAAGTAAAGACCGGTGACCGCGACATTGGAGGGTGGGTTTTGTGGTTTCTCTAAAATATCATTGACATTGCCTTGCTCATCGAACGATACAACGCCGTATCGTTGTGGGTCTCTGACTGTATAGCCAAAGACGGTTGCCCCTTCTTTTATTGTTGCCGCACTTTGCAGTAGTTTTGATAGTTTGTGGCCGTAATAGAGATTATCACCTAGAATCAAACAGACGTTGTGATGACCAATAAATTTCTCGCCAATGATAAAGGCCTGTGCGAGCCCTTCTGGTTTGGGTTGTTCAGCATAGCTAAGAGAAATACCCCATGTTGAGCCATCACCTAACAGTTGCTGGAAGAGTGGTAGATCCTGCGGTGTGCTGATAATTAAAATATCGCTGATACCGGCAAGCATCAGCGTGCTCAGTGGATAGTAAATCATTGGTTTGTCATAAACAGGCAGCAGTTGTTTACTGACGACCCTAGTGACGGGGTGTAAACGGGTGCCACTGCCGCCTGCTAAAATGATCCCTTTCATAGTGTTGTCTCCAGCCCTAATCGTTCGCCGCGATAGCTGCCATCCAGTATATGCTGCCACCAGTCACTATTGTTAAGGTACCACTGTACTGTTTTGCGCAGGCCAGAATGGAAGTCTTCCTGCGGTTGCCAGTTGAGTTCATTAGCAATTTTGCTGGCATCAATCGCATAACGAAGGTCATGTCCGGGACGGTCCGCGACAAACGTGATTAGTGAGTTGTGCGGTTTGTGAGGTGAGTCTGGCAGTAGTTCGTCGAGTAATTCACAGATGTCTTTCACCACTTCCAGATTGGTTTTCTCATTGTGCCCGCCAATGTTATAGCTCTGCCCGGGGCGGCCGTGAGAGAGTACATTGAATAGTGCTCGTGCATGGTCGTCAACGTAGAGCCAGTCACGTACATTAGCACCATCACCATAGACGGGTAGTGGTTCTCCACGCATTGCTTTGAGGATGATGAGTGGGATCAATTTCTCTGGAAATTGATAGGGGCCATAGTTATTCGAGCAGTTGCTCATTACAATGGGTAGGCCATAGGTGTGATGCCATGCGTTAACTAGATGGTCTGATGATGCCTTGCTGGCTGAGTAGGGTGAGCTGGGTTGGTACGGGGTTGTTTCACTGAAATACCCTGTTTTACCCAGTGAGCCAAAGACCTCGTCGGTTGAAATATGATGAAAGCGAAAGCGTTCTTTTGCTGTATTGTCTAGTTGTTGCCAATAGTTGAGAGTCTGTTGTAGCAATATATAGGTACCGATGATATTGGTTTGAATAAATTCGGAGGGTCCTTCTATGGAGCGGTCAACATGGGATTCCGCTGCCAGATGCATGATCGCATCAGGTTTGTGCTGCTGAAGTATTAACGCGATTTTTTCGCCGTCGCAGATATCAGTTTGTTCAAAATGATAGCGGGAAGAGGTTGCCACCTCACTCAGTGATTCGAGATTTCCTGCATAAGTGAGTTTGTCTGCATTAATAACGGTGACATCATGTTCTTTAATTAACAGCCGTATTAATGCAGAGCCAATAAATCCTGCTCCACCGGTTACCAGTAATTTCATTTTTTTAAGCTATTTGAATAGAAAGTCACCCCCTAGGTTAAAGTCTCCCGGGAAGCTTGAATGAGCTTAAAATACTAGCATGGCTATCGTTAATGCAGCAAGGAATGGCCGCCGCCGAGTGGTGGAGAATGAAGAATTGATATAAGTGGCTTTTGTATTATGAAACTGGGCCCTTATTGATGGGCCCGGTTTTTGTTACGGTTTGCTTGCTATATTGAGGTTATGCCACAATTTCTGCGTTGGCCCAGTCTGGTTCATGGTGTAGAAATGAAAGCCGGGTGCGCCGTTGTCGAGCAGCTTTCGGCACATTTCGGTTACCACCTCTTCACCAAAGGCGACCAGCGATACTTTGTCATCGCCGTAACCATCTAGCCGTTTTGCAATCCAGCGTGGTATCTCTGCGCCGCACATATCTGAAAAGCGTTTGAGATTGCTGTAGTTGGTGATTGGCATAATGCCGGGGATGATCGGGATATCGACGCCGAGTTTTTCACAGTCATCCACAAAACGAAAATAGGCAT
>QIHH01000007.1 GCA_003230195.1 Gammaproteobacteria bacterium | reverse complement strand
ATGTCTATAATCACCATGAATGGGAGCTGGCAAGTCGTCTAACGCGTGCGCACCACCACAGCCATGAGCTGAGCGTTACCAATACACACATCCACCTTGATCATGATAATTGTCTGGAGATCGCAGTGATGCGCGGTTCGGTCAAAGAGATCCGGGATTTTGCAAGTACGATAATGGCCGAGAGAGGGGTGCGCCATGGTAAGCTGAGCATGATCCCCGTGGATATTACGGAAGAGGGGCACAATGGGCAGGCGCAACCGCATCTGCACAGTCATCCTATGACATAACGCTAAGGCGGGACGCTTAGCGCGTGTTTTTTGAGATAAGTAGCGTCGAAAATGAGAGAAAAAGAAGCCACTACCCAGATCATATTCGTGCGCCACGGCGAGACTGATTTCCCCCTTGATCGACTGTATTGTGATGACGTGGAGTCTCCCGCGCTAAACGAGGCGGGGCTGGCACAAGCTGAGCTTGCCGCAGAGCGCTTGTCAGCGTTCTCGGTGGACGCCATTTATGCAAGTCCTGCTGCGCGGACGCAGATGACGGCAGAAACAATAGTGAATAAAAACGGCGGTGAAGTGGTTACCCGTGATGCTTTATTGGAGCGTCGATTTGGTGAGTGGGATGGGCTTTACTTCGATGATGTCGAAAAAAGATACCCCGAGGAATATCGCGCCTGGAAAGAAGACCCGCTAAATTTTGCCCCTAAAGGCGGTGAGACTATTAATGACCTTCTGATGAGAGTAAAGGGTGTAGTGTCTTGGGTTTTAGAGCGGCACACAGGGCAAACCGTGGTGCTAGTCGCGCATGTAGGTCCAATTCGTGTGATTTTGGCAGATGTGTTGCAAATGCCGCTGGTGGGCTACCGACAGCTCAATATCGATTATGCATCGTCGTCGGCGGTCAATTTTGGAGCGCGCCAAAATAATCTTGTCTATTTAAATCGAATTTAGAACGGTGGCCCTTTACAGGCAAGATTTTCTTGGGATAACTCTGCCTTCTAAAGGTTTTTCATTTATTACCGATATACTTATTTGATGGCGTTGTTATCTGTGTAACATTGTTTTTGATAACACCGTGTAATTTATTATCTTGTTATAAATCAACAAGGTTTAAGGATACTGCGGCCAATCGATTAAAGGACCGAGGCTTGACATTAGGCTTGCCTGCTGCTATAAATTACGTAACTTTAGAAAAGAAGATATTTTTAAATGTGCGGATGTAGAAGGAAGCGTTGTCCGTAAAACCGCAAGTCAGTGTGCCTAAGGAACCCAGGCCACTGTCTGTAATGAAGACAATTGCTTCCAAACAACAGGGGGTTTTAGTATGAAGATTCGTAATACGATTAAAAGTTTAGCATTAGTGGGTGCGGTCGCAGCACTGTTACCAGTGGGTAGCGCGATGGCAACGGGCGGGGCAGGTCCAGGTTTCGATGGGATAGCTACAAATACTGACGGTAACCCCATGGGTTGCCCAACATTGCATACTTGCGTCATCCTTATGACAGGTGATGGCTTTTTACAGCAAGAAGTCACACTCACTGCGGGCACTGGCCCAACGTTTATCCAGACCGTGATTGTCAATACCGATGCACCGGGTAGTACGGCCATTGATCAATTGGCGTTTGCTGATAACACCTTTATTCAGATGGGCGCAGGTAATGGTATTAAGGGAGACCAAACGCTAAGAGAGGTTGATGCCAATTTTGCGACTAACGGGAATCTTTTCGAGGCCTCCACTCAGCTCTTGATTGGTTGGGCGGACGATGGTGCCGCCGGTCTATCAAATCTTAAGGTGTCTCAGAGTTTTTGGGATAACAATAATACAGGCAAGGTTCAGTCCGACGATGCCCAGACTGACATGACCTTGACATCAGATGATTTTGTTAACAGCTTTACACTAGGGGTTAATCTTGATGCAAATGGAGTTGCTACCGGCAAGGCTATGAGCATGCTGCAGGACATCGGTATGAGTGACCCGAGTGGCACTGGCACTGATTTTCAGCGCTTCATCATTGAGCAAAGAAGTGGCGATTTACTGATTGCTGCAGGCACTCAGTCGCTGACTAATGTCGGTGCTGGCACAGGTGGTACCGCAACATGGGCCGCCGATGATGATGTAATGGTTGTCTGGTTAGGCCAGACTGTAGCGCTGGGTGAGCTTGGGGTGTCTCTATTTGGGTACGAAAGCATCACAGTGGATGATAATGATGGCGTTATTAACCCTGTTACAGTTGACACCTTCTCAAGAACTAGTGCCAATGTGGTCAACGCTCCATTTGGCTGGGACGCTGACATGGTGACTAACTTTGGTGCGCCACCTGTAATGCCGTAGTCTTAATCGCTCTCGTTTATAGAGATGCAGTGATGTTAAAGGGGCCTCTGGCCCCTTTTTTTGTTTCAAGAGTCGTCGAGTCTGTGTAGAATTAATTTTCTGCTGGACATTG
>QIHH01000075.1 GCA_003230195.1 Gammaproteobacteria bacterium | reverse complement strand
GAAAATAGACTCGTGCAAAGGTCTCATAGTAAAAACCAATCAATTTTAGAGAGTATTCGATGTTTGATGGCTTAAGTGATCGCCTGGGTCGTACCCTTAAAAATGTTCGTGGTCAGGGCAGGTTAACCGAAGATAATATTAAAGATGCGTTGCGCGAAGTGCGCATGGCGCTGCTGGAGGCTGATGTCGCCTTGCCGGTGGTACGTGAATTTATCGGCCGCGTTAAAGCGCGCGCCGTTGGCAAAGAAGTATTGTTAAGTCTGACGCCAGGCCAAGCCTTTATTAAGATCGTGAGCGACGAACTGACCACCACCATGGGTGAGGCGTGCGAGCAGCTTAATCTAAGCACGCAGCCGCCAGCCGTTATTTTGATGGTGGGCCTGCAGGGGGCGGGTAAAACCACCACGGTTGCGAAACTGGCGCGTTTTTTGAAGCAGAAGCAGAAAAAAAGCGTGATGGTGGTGAGTGCCGATGTCTATCGTCCGGCTGCAATTGAGCAGTTAAAGGCGTTAGCAGGTGAAGTGGAGGCTGAGTTTTTCCCTAGTGATCCCTCACAAAAACCGGTTAAGATTGCCAAAGCAGCGATCAAACATGCGAAGAAACAACATGTTGATGTTTTGATCATCGACACGGCGGGTCGACTGCATGTTGATCATGAAATGATGAATGAGATCAAAGAGGTTCACGCGGTCGTCGAGCCGATTGAAACGCTTTTTGTTGTCGATAGTATGACCGGGCAGGATGCTGCCAATACGGCAAAAACCTTTAATGACACGCTGCCGTTGACCGGCGTGGTGTTGACTAAGACTGACGGTGATGCACGTGGCGGTGCGGCGCTCTCGATCCGCCAAATTACCGGTAAGCCAATTAAGTTCCTTGGTGTTGGTGAGAAGAATGAAGCATTAGAGTTGTTTCATCCAGATCGTGTTGCCTCTCGTATTCTTGGCATGGGTGATGTACTGACGCTGGTTGAAGAGGCGGAAGGTAAGATTGACCGTGATAAGGCGGAGAGACTCGCTAAAAAAATGAAAAAGGGCAAGGGTTTCGATCTGGCAGATTATCGAGATCAGTTGCAGCAAATGAAAAGCATGGGCGGCGTCGCCGGTTTAATGGATAAGATTCCAGGGCTTTCTAATATCTCGCAAGAGGCCAAAGGGCAGATTGATGATAAGCAGTTTGATCGCGTTGAGGCGATGATTAATTCAATGACGCCGCATGAGCGGGCGCGCCCGGACATCATCAAGGCCTCCCGCAAACGTCGTATCGCGACGGGTTCCGGGGTGCAAGTACAGGAGCTTAATCGAATGCTGAAGCAGTTTACTCAGATGCAAAAAATGATGAAAAAAATGGCTAAGGGTGGTATGGGTAAGATGATGCGTGGTTTAAAAGGATAGATACCTTTTCAATAAGATCAATAAATTATCGTTTTTATTACGTGGAACCACTGTAATCATCGGGCTGTGTTTGACTGGTGAATTTGTTAAATTGTCCGGCCGGTTAAAATTAGGCTTTCCTAAGTGCCTAGTATCACGTAAAATGTTGGGCTTTTCCGTCCTCGTGTAAATCGCTGGGGCATATTGAGACAGAAACAAGAGGAAGTAAGTTACTCATGGTAACGATACGTTTAGCACGTGGTGGCGCCAAGAAGCGTCCTTTCTACCACATCGTGGTAGCGGATAGCCGCAGAGCCCGCGACGGCCGCTTCATTGAGCGTCTGGGGTTTTTTAATCCGGTTGCGCGGGGGAACGAAGAAAAGTTGAGGCTTGATAACGACAGATTGAACTACTGGGTTTCCCAGGGTGCGCAGCCTTCTGAGCGTGTTGCAAAGCTGGTTAAGTCACAGGAAGCTGCCTGATTTATTAGGTAATGTCTGATATGAGTGATCGATCAGCGGTTTTGGTCGGCCGTATTACGGGCATTTATGGCGTACGTGGTTGGGTAAAGGTCTATTCCCATACGCAACCACGAAAAAACATTCTTGGCTACTTGCCATGGCAAGTAGGCTCTGAGGATGGTGGATGGCGAACCATGAAAGTGGTTGAAGGCCGTCCGCAAGGTAAAGGGATTGTTGCGCATCTCGAAGGGTTTGGTGATCGAGATGAGGTGAGATCGCTGATTGGACTTGATATCAAGGTGAATCGCGATCAACTACCGCAGGCCGCTGACGATGAGTACTACTGGGCTGACCTAGTTGGCTTGCAAGTAGAGACCACTGAAGGTGTGGTGCTGGGTAAGATTGATCATCTGTATGACACGGGTGCGAATGATGTGGTGGTGGTGCAGGGTGATCGTGAGCGTTTGATACCGTTTGTGCGAGGTGATGTGATTACCGATATCGATCTTGAAAAGGGTCTGATGCTGGTGGACTGGGATCCGGAGTTTTAGCGGTGCGGATTGATGTGATCTCGTTGTTTCCGCATATGTTTGATGCGTTGACGCAGGATGGGATTACCGGCAGGGCGATT
>QIHH01000210.1 GCA_003230195.1 Gammaproteobacteria bacterium | reverse complement strand
GATAGTGTGGGGTTTCCCCATGTGAAAGTAGGACACTGCCAGGATTTTATACCAAACCCTTGTTACGAAAGTAGCAGGGGTTTTCTTTTGCGCGCCACATGACTTTTCTTGCGATTTTCGCTGATATAGTGGTCTGGTTTTTACTGGGTGTGGCAAAGGCGCTACAAATATTGGTTTTTAAAAGCTAAGAGTTAGCTTAAGGAATGATGATGAATGTAGTAATAACAGGGGCTAATCGTGGTATCGGCCTTGGTTTTGTAAAGCATTATCTTGCTAGGGACTGCTATGTGTGGGCGACGTATCGCAGTGAACATGGTGGCTTGCATGAAATAGATAATGATCGACTGCGTTGCATCCAATGGGATGTGACGGATGAAATCTCTGAGGCACGGCTGAAAACGATGGAAATGCCAGATTCCATTGATTTGCTGATTAATAATGCTGGTATTTATGGGCCGAAAAAAGCACATGGACAGTCGTTTGATTCAGTAACGGCTGAAACAATGCTGGAAGTGTTTGATGTCGATTGCGTTGGTGCGTTACGTGTCAGCCAAGCCTTAAGTACTCGAGTGATTACGGCACGAGGTGTGATTGCCAATATGAGCTCAAAAATGGGTTCAAATGAAGACAATACCAGTGGTGGTGGTTATGCCTACCGAGCAGCCAAGGCAGCGCTGGTGATTGTTTCGCGATCCATGGCATTAGATCTTGCTGTTGATGGGGTTAAGGTGATTACGCTTCATCCAGGTTGGGTGAGTACCGATATGACAGATAACTCAGGCTTGATTGATGTAGTGACCTCTGTCGTCGGGCTTAGTCGCGTAATAGAAAATATTGATGATTATGAGCTAGGTGCATTTGTTGCCTTTGATGGCCAGCGCGTGCCATTTTAGTTGTAAAGGGTACCTTTATTTATTCTAAAAAGGAGCGTGCGGTCGTTTATGAGGAGCGCTCAGCATTTTTTAGCGGCGTGAGCGCAAACTTTTATCGTTGCTGAGATTTAGGTTCTTCCACACTGCAAGTGATGGCGCCGCTTTATTCATAGTGTAAAAATGTAGCCCTGCAGCACCTCCGGCGAGTAGTTGCTCACATAACCGGGTAACGACCTCTTCACCGAAGGCAGTAATTGAGGCTGAATCTTCTCCATAACTGTCAAGGCGCTGCCTGATCCAGCGAGGGATTTCGACGCCGCATCTGTCGGAAAAGCGAGCCAGTTGGTGGTAATTAGTAATTGGCATGATGCCGGGTACGATGGGCTGATCAATCCCCAATTTTTCACATGAATCAATAAAGCGAAAAAAAGCATCTGGATTATAAAAATATTGAGTGAGAGCAGCGTCGGCACCGCGCTCAAACTTTTGTTGCAGGTTTGCTAGGTCTGTTTGAGCGCTAGTGGCTAGTGGATGTGTTTCAGGATATGCGGTGGTCCCTATAAAAAAATAGTCATCATATTGTTCTCGAATAAAGTTAATGAACTCAATGGTGTTATTAAAATCACCAAAATCATGTAGTCCTGAGGGTTTGTCACCTCTTAATACTGTAATATGGCGAATTCCGCGAGTCTTATAATGTTCTAGCAAGGTACTCATTTCGCCTTTGCTGGTGCTAATACCTGCAATGTGTGGTGCAACCTCAATGGATGTGGCTGCATTGATATCGTCGACGGCGGCAAATGTACGTTCTTGCGTTGCCCCGCCCGCGCCGTAGTTAACAGAAAAGAAGCAAGGATTGACCTTGGCCAGCTGATGGCATGTGTTAAGAAGCATTTCGCTACCGGCTTCTGTTCTTGCCGGGGAACATTCGAAACTGAAGGCCAATGGATAGATCTTTTGTGATTGCATAGCGATGTCTAATCCCTTCATTTTTTGTGAATACGTTAAATTGCAGCCAGATAATTATAGGTTGAATCAATCTTTGCTAATAGAATGATTGTTGACATGGTGCTGGTTTTTCTTCGGCCTTAAAGTAAGGATAAGAGTGTTTTTCTAAAGTTATATCGTTTATAGTCGAATAACGTGCTTGCGTAACGAAATATAATGCACCTGAATATTTATCTTGACGAGGCTTGATATAGTCGTTATAGAAGAAGTGTTAGGTGTTTTTTAATCATTTCTAAAAGGGGAATAGTGATATGAGAAAAGAGATTTTACTAGCAGCTGCTTTAACATTGGGTTCAGGTTCTGCAATGGCAGTAGCACCAGGTGGTCCTGGTTGTGGTTGGGGTAATTTGCTACTTGATGGCCAGTCTGGCATAGGCTCGCATTTTTTGGCAAGCACTACCAATGGTACATCTGGTAACCATTCATTCGGTATGACATCTGGTACCAATGGCTGTTCGACTGATGGTGCGCTAACATACGGTGGCATGTCTATGATCTCAAGCATCATGGATGAGTTTTCTGAAGATGTTGCACGTGGCCATGGTGAAGCACTGGATGCGGTTGCTGTGATGATGGGTGTTGAGAAGA
>QIHH01000209.1 GCA_003230195.1 Gammaproteobacteria bacterium | reverse complement strand
CCCGATTATGCGTTTTAGTGCGCCAACTTAGCACTAGCTACTCGATTTAAACTTACTCCGGCCTCAGCAGCTTGTAGTGCTAATTGACGATGAATTTCTGGAGGAATTCTAACCATAAACTTACCGCTATAATTCCTAACCGATATTGCCTGTGGTACTTCTTCACCATTATCTTCTAAATCAGAAACACACTCAGCTACAAGTTTTTTTATACCTTTCAACGCCTTTTCTTGGGTAGCGGCCAACCAACTTAAGCTCGACAATTCAGAGCACAATCCAACATACTCTTGGTCTTCTTCAGACCACAATACCCGGTAAGCATACTTATCTTTATCATGCGCCATGTTCTAACCCCATCTTTTCAATTGCTAGTAGCACCTGCCTAACTTGGTAGGCCTTAGCTTTTCCTTTTTGATTCTGGATGTCTAGGCCAAGGTGCCTTAAATATGCAGTGGCTACTGCCTGACTGCCTGGGAGAACCAAAGTAGAATTCACAGACTTTCTTTAACTCATTGAAACGTATACCTTTCGGCATCTGTTTCATTTTTACTACGATATCATCAATATTCGACATGAACTAATAGTATCACTATTAATATCGGCGTGAAAGTGGGAATATTGAGATGTTTTGTAAGCGCAAAACAGACCACACGCTATCAAATGTTACCAACAATGCAAAACTGAGCCACCCCAACGGTTGAAAAGTGGGCCACCCGGCCAACTGGTGGTGCTCTATGACTATGACCCCGGACGCAGTGCTGCCGTTTCCAAACGCTTACTGGAAAGCTATGCGGGCTACCCTACCAAGCGGCGGTGATAGCGGGTGGGCTGACTCATATTGGGTGCATGGCGCATGCACGCCGCAAATTCAGCGATGCCGTCAAAGCGCAGGGCAAAAAAAAGAAAAAAGGCCATGCACACCACGGCCTCCAGCTGATCCAGACGCTTTATCAGGTTGAAAAACAGGCGCGGTTGTTAACGCCAGACGAACGCTACGCGCATCGCCAGCAACAGGCACAACCCGTGATGGATAAGTTAAGGGGCTGGCACCGCAAGTGCCGCCGAGCAGCGCCACAGGCAAAGCGTTGCACTACCTGAACAACGAATGGACAAAGCTCACCGCTTATCTGAAAGATGGTCGCATTGAGATTGACAACAACGGCGCAGAAAATGCCATCAGGCCCTTTGTCATGGGGCGTAAAAATTGGTTATTCAGCACCTCGGTCAAAGGCGTCAAAGCCAGCACCAACCTATACTCATTGATCGAGAGCGCCAAAGCAAACGGACTAGAGCCATATGCTTACCTCAGGCATCTTTTCACCGAACAGCCAAAGGCCGAAACGGTAGAAGCCATCGAGGCACTCTTGCCGGGTGTCATTCACCAAGATCAGCTGAAGTATTAAGGCGCAACCCTGTGATTTGTTTTGCGCTTACGTTTTAAAGCGGGATCCAAGCCACGCATTGGCGTTGATAAAAGTACGCCCGCAATGGGAATGCCCCTGTTGTGGCGGCAAAATAAAAGTACTTAAGACGCGGCTTTCACTTCTATTCATTACATTGATGATGTAGACGTGCAAGCCATGGCATTAAAAAATCAGCGGCGTATGCCAAGGGGTTTACTTGTCAGAAATCACAGGAAAAACAATGAAAAATAGCTCAATCACAAAACCACCCGGCTTATCAGCCGGGCAGGCGGTCATTAAATATGAACGGTTATTGATGTCTCTTGAAAAGCACTGCCATTAAAAAATATATTTCCTAGTAACACTTCACTGAACAACATCATCGGGCTTGTTCAACAAACGGTTCAGATCGTGGATTGCTCCTCGTGCCTCGTCACTCTTACAATCTAACCTTATTCGTTAGGCTAAGCCCATTACCATATGGAAGAGTTCATATACTTCAGCTCAGACTTTATTTTTTCTACTGATGCATTTACCGTAGTGCGAACCCTATTGATACGTATCGACTCTCCAGGTTCAAGTACAGAAATAGGTTTTGATAATGCCGTAGAAATACGGCCACTACCTAAAAAGTCATCAAGTAAAAGAACATGGTTATCAGGGTTGTCTGTTGTAAAGTGTTGAATATTTCGATTTACAATATCCCGTACTTTTTCTACATACACTTTTGTTTGCTGGTTGGGTACGTTACGAGCACCACCGACTGTTGACCATGCGCAATGTGTTAACACTACTAATTGAATTTTAGGGGTGTGTCCATCACTTGGCATTTCTCTCCTGAATTCACTAGAAGGGTTTGATAATGTATCTAACAATAAATTAAGAGAATTTATTGATTGTTGATCTGTACGAACAGGAACGATAATTGCCTCAGTTGCATGCAAAGCTAAATGAGTAGCTCCAGAAAAGAATGGTGATGTATCTATCAAACATTTTTCTGTTTTAGTTTCACCCATCTCCCTTACTATTTCGTTTTTCAATGAGTACAACATTGAATCGATAGCTG
>QIHH01000201.1 GCA_003230195.1 Gammaproteobacteria bacterium | reverse complement strand
GATTGCTCAGCCCATGTGCAATCAATGCGACTACCCGCGCGTCATGGTCATAGCCTAAATGCGCTTCCATGGGGTTGGCAATGTCACTGAAGCCAAAGACATCGACTACATTCGCGATATTGAGGCTGATATTGCTAACGGTTGTGCACATCCGGGAATCAAGGTATTTATCTTTAAAGTCCTCAGGAATTGCATAGCTCAATATGTCATTGGGATCACTGAAAGCTACAATGTGGGTTTGGTTTGCAAATCGTTCCGAATAGCGACTGCCTTGTGCTGAACAGTATTTTTCGTGTTCATTTAATACTTCCGGTAACGTACGACCCAATTGTAATAAGGGTAATTGGTCACTGCTGTCCCGTTAACTTTCACAGCAAAGCCATCTGATTAATATCGAATTGTTTGCCATGGATAGGGTCTCCTCTCAGCAAAGCCATCAAATCTCGCTTTTCAAACAAATTGAGCTGCAATATACGAAGAATTTGCTGCATGCTTTTCTTTAGTTTTGACTGGAATTTCAAGAATGCCAGCAGCAGATAAACACACATCGCAACCCATATCTGTGTCATCACTGCATTCTTACTAGTGCCGATGAATGCTTTGATTTTCAGGTTCTGCTTGACCCATTTAAAAAATAGCTCAACATCCCAGCGGGCCTTATAGATATCGGCAATAGTCTTAGCCGCCAACTTGAAATTGTTGGTCAGAAAAATATAATGTTTGCCAGTTTTTGGATCACGGTATCCAATGCGACGTAACTGAGCAGGGCATCTTTTTGCGGTCCGTGCACCGGTAAATTCAACCGTATGGTCGCTGGTCAGACCTTTGTTCTTCAACACTGAATGGCGTTGTACAATACGCGTTTTAGCATTGGATTTAAGGCGCGTGACAAAGAATATTTCTTTCTTTGTCAATTGGTTATACCAGGCATAGTCATTATATCCTCGATCAATGGCCACAATGCTGCCTTTGGGGAAATCAATGGTTCGACCCACGGTAACATCGCCTACTTTGCCGTCTGTCACCGTTACAAATTCAGGAATGTGGCCGCGATGATTTAATCCAACATGAAGCTTAATGGCTCCCTTCGTTGTGCGAAACTCAGCCCACGGGAAAACAGACAAGCACAGATCAATGGTTGAAGCATCTAATGAGTACAGCGGGTTATTAAATCTAAACTTATGACCAGGCACTCTCCCCTGGCAACGATGTAATAGTTTGCCAAACAGTGCTTCATAAAGGGCATAGGGTTTGTCTTCATTAATGCGCGACAGGTTAGAGCGTGAAAGTTTGGCGCTGCCCAGGTGATAAAGGCGATGTACCTGTGCAGAGAGATTCTCAACAATATCACGCAAGCTGTTTCGGCCTGACAATTGAGCCATGGAGAGGCTCACAAACTGCGACCAGCGGGAGGCGGTTCGGAAAGATCGACCCGAATGATGCTGTTTTGAAAGGGTCTCAAACTCATGTCTCGGAACTAACTTTAGTATTTGTGAGAAGATCGTATTACAATGAGCCATGGCCTGATTCCTTCTATTATTACAGTGCTTGTTGGTACTTTCATTGTAACAAATCATTGAGGAATCAGGCCGCTTTACTTACCTGTTAACGGGACAGTAGTGGTGTGATATGGGAATAGTTGAGATCATCGCACTTAGTATGGGACTGGCCTGGGCAAGTGGAATTAACCTTTATGCCGCCGTGTTTGTGCTGGGCTGGCTAGGCAGTACGGGTAATCTGGAACTCCCTCCTGAGCTACAGATTTGCAGTGACCCTAATGTGATGGCGGCGGCTGGTTTTATGTACTTTGTTGAGTTTTTTGCTGACAAGGTGCCGGGTGTCGATACTGGCTGGGATGCCCTCCACACTTTTATTCGTATCCCTGCTGGCGCATTACTTGCTGCGGGTGCGGTGGGGGAGCTTGGTCAAAGTGCTGAGGTGGTGGCACTCCTGTTAGGTGGCACCCTCTCTGCCGCTAGCCACGCCACCAAGGCGGGCGGGCGAGTGCTGATTAACACTTCACCTGAGCCGGTCTCTAACTGGATTGCATCAATCACTGAAGATGTGGCGGTGATCGTCGGGGTCTGGTCTGCGCTGTATTATCCCGAACTGTTTCTGGCTGGACTGTTCTTTATCCTTTTGCTTATGGCCTGGCTGTTGCCGCGCATCTGGCAAGGGCTCAGGCTGCTGGCAGCGCGGCTAAAAAAATATTTTGGGAAACTATGGGCAAGTTGAAATCTCATGCGCTATGGTGGTTTAAGGAACCCCTGAATAAACCTGGTTAAGTGAGGTGAGGCTGCGCGCTCTTGGCGGGTGGTGAAGAGTTGGTTCGGGCAAGAGGTGATAAGAGGTAGTGTTATTCAGAAGATGCTCATACGGGTCATTTAACTTGCTAGGAGTCTGTCGGATTTAGGTGATCGTAGCGAGGGAAAACCATTTTGTACCCAAAGGGCATAGCAAAGTCCATTTTTTTGATCGTTTGA
>QIHH01000108.1 GCA_003230195.1 Gammaproteobacteria bacterium | reverse complement strand
AGTGCAGAGTCCGCAATCAACTTGCCACTCAGCTGCAATACCGCTCCGCTCGCTATATTGGCGCTACCGCTACCAGCGTAATTAAGATTAGGTGAAACTGTCAGCGTACCTTCCTGCACATCAATCAGTCCGTTGTTGATAACATCCCAGCCAATGGTCGACTGGCCTGTTCCCGTCTTGCTCAGCGTCGCACCATTATCATTGATGAGCCTCTCGTTGAAAAAGGCTCCATTAGCATCCCTGAAAGAAGCCGCACCTTTTAACTCCAGCGACCCACCGCTGAGGTTCCGCCATTCCGCGTTCGACACGGCATCCAGCCTATATTCCAATATGCCGGAGCCACTATTCGTAACACTTGCACCCAGAAAGCCACTACCATTATTACCAGTGTACCCAACCGTGTAATTCCCACTCAGTGCTAACACCTGATCTCCCGTAATTTCCAGATCAAGTTTACCGCTACCATTAACTGCAAGTGCTGAGTCGGCAATCAACTTACCGCCCAACTGCAATACCGCCCCGCTTGCTATATTGGCACTACCATTTCCAGAGTAATTACGACTGCTGGTTGTGGACAGTATCCCTCCCTGCACATCGATCAGCCCGTTGTTGATAACATCCCAGCCAATGATCGACTGGCCTGTTCCTGTCTTGCGGTATGTTGCACCTGCGCCGTTAGTGAAGACACCAACACCTGATAAGCTGCTGGCAAAGGAAAATGCACCCTGATTATTGATGGTTGCTGTCCCGCTACCAGTAGTCAGTTGGCCATTCAAAGTCCAGTTTGCACCGGACGCTATGTTCAGAGTCCCACTGCTTCCAACGCTCTGTGCCAAAGTCAGATTGCCGGTGAGTGAGGAATTACCACCAACAACATTTAAGACGCCCGACGAATTTACACCTACAGTAGTAGACCCGACAATATGACCATTATCTAAATTAACTGTTACGGAGTTTCCACCACTGCCACTGAAGCTTGCGTCAGGCGCAGTACCAATCAAGGCATTGGCATAGGAGTAAGTTGCATTCTCAACAGTCAACACGTTGCCAAAACCGGTGTTCATAAATAGCGTACCGGTTGAAGTGAAATCACTGGAAAGAATTGCCGGTGCAGAAGAACCAACGAACCCTGCAGGCAAGCCATTCACAAGTTGAAGAACTGGGCCGAATCGAATGTCCAGCCACGGATTATTTACTGGCCCACCAAATAACGGGCCGAACTGCCAATTCTCAGATACCAGAAAATCCCCTGAGCCAACCCAGTCCCATATACCGACTGTAATTGAACCATCTGATCCTGATTCTGCTGATGCTGGCGAAGAGATAACCGAGATGATAATGGCGGTCAGTTTTTTCCACCGATTTAGCCTTTTTTTCATTTTACCGAGCTTCCTTTATTTTGAATTCTAACTGGGGAAATATAGGGCAGCAAGAATGACTCCGGCTATAGGATGTTAGATTCTGCAGAGAAATAATATGCAATTTGAATTAGTTAGAAAATACCCATTTGCACGAGAACGCAATAACCATATTTTTACTGTAAGTTATACTGACAAGCAATCTCCTATTCTTTACACTTTGGGTAATATGGGAGAACTGGGAGGTGACCCGTAATTATACAAAGGGGCACTGCTCATTTAATCATTTAGCGTGGCAGTACATATCAATCTTTTCAGTTTAAGTAATTAACAGATTTTTCTCTCAATTTAGAGATAGTGACCTGGTATGGTAATATCATATTGTTACCGCATTATTAATATCCGATTCAGGACATATTAGCGAACCCTAATTCTAAGCGCCGCCAGCAGCCTCGGTTGATGATCGCGTGAAACGGATGCACCTCACTTGGATGTTCCGTTACAGCAGTAAAAGCAAAGCCGCCGGAATGGCGGTCATGCAGCGAGCAGTCAGCGTAAAGTAACCTGCTTGCACGTTCGCCTACCGCTACATCAAATTAAATCCAGTTTTCGATACGTAGCCCCGGAACCCGTTTGAACTCCCGTGTGTTATTAGTTACCAGCTTCAAGCCAAGTGCTCGGGCATGGCCGGCGATCATCAAATCATAAGGTCCGATGGGTTTCCCGTTCTTTGCAAGTTCGGCACGCAATTGACCAAATTGTATAGCGGCCTTGTCGTCGAAGGACATCACGGTCAAGCGTGCTGCCAGCCCTTCAACGTCCGCCAGGTTGCGCAGTGGTTGTTCCGACTTTTCCGCTCCGTAGATCAATTCACCGAGCGTCACCGCAGAGATACACAACAAACCGGAATGGCGCTTAAAGGTATCGCGCATATGATCAGGTTTATTTTTTATCGTATAAATTACAATATCTGTATCCAGCATGTACTTGAGCACTACAGTGGCTCGCGCTCTTGATTCATGGGCTGTTCGCGTTCACACATAAAGTCATCGGAAACGCCCGGTCCGTCGAACCAGGAGTCCCACGATTCTCCGGCAGGGGCAATCAGGCGCGCATTACCCAGCACAACAATAT
>QIHH01000103.1 GCA_003230195.1 Gammaproteobacteria bacterium | reverse complement strand
ATCAACCAAAGCCGGTTGCGACACTGCCAACAGCAGGGCTTGCCTACATTCCGCAACTGCAAGGTGATCTGCTCTATCTCGCCAGCCATCGCGGTGGTTTTCAGATTATCAATGTCAGTGATCCCACCAGGCCCAAACTATTAAGTAGCGTTAACACCGCTGGTAAAGCATGGGGCATTCAGGTACGCGATGAACTCACGTTTATTGCCGATGATGAATCCGGCCTGCTGGTCTTTAATACCAGCGATCCGATGGCGCCTAAACAGATCGGACAGTTTAGCCCCGGTGGCGCTGCGGAGGATGTACTCATCGATGGCAACTACGCCTTCGTCACCTTTTTTGATAACGGTGTTTATATTGTCGACATTAGCGATCCGACCCGCCCCACTGATATTGGCCATGTCTCAACACCCGGCAACGCACGCGGTATCGAGCGCAAGGGCGACCACCTTTACATCGCTAGTTGGCTTGCAGGTATGCAGGTCATCGATATCAGTGATCCCACTCAGCCGACTATCGTTGGCAGTTATGACACAGAAGGTGCCGCATGGGGGCTTCGCCTTAAAGGTGACCACGCCTATATTTTCGACTGGTGGGGCGGGCTGGCCATCATCGATATTCAAAAACCTACACAGCCACGGCTATTAGGTCACTACCCTGGTAACGACCAGATTCAACAAATCGCTACCCGCGATAAATTTCTCTTCGCTGCCAGTGGTGCTGATGGACTACAGATCTTCGACATCAACAACCCGCTCAACCCGACCTGGTTTACCGGCGTTAATCTTGAAAGTGCTGCCATCAACGTCACTATCGATGGTCATTACGCCTATGTCGCACAGGACAATCAATACATCAGTATTATCGATATTGCTAACCCATTTCAGGCTGAACTACTCAAGCAGATTAAACTAAACCACAACGCCGATATTATTCGCATCGCCACTCACCAGCTTTATGTCGCTGAACGCGGTAATGCTGTGACTATTATCGATATCAAAAAACCTCAGACCCCGCTGATTCGCACCACCTATCATGTGCCACTGATTGACCTATGGAGCGATGGCAACACCCTTTATCTCACTACTAATGAGCAGCGCCTTGAAATTATCGACAGTGCTAATCTCGCCAAGCTAACAAGACAACACACCTTTAAGCTATCGAGTAATGCCCAGCTACTGCGTAGTGACGGGGCAACACTTTTTCTCTACCAGCCTGAAGAAGGTATTTTAATGGTAGATATTACTGTACCAGCAGCACCTCGCACAATCGGGGTCATTCCTCTTTTGAGGAACATCAGCGACTTTCAAGTGGATGGCTCAATACTCTATGTGGCTTCCGATGGACGTTATCTTTTTAAATATGACATCAGCCACCCTCAACAGCCACGCTTGTTAACCCAATACAATACCAATGGTACAATTGATCGTTTCAATATTCACAATGGCGTGCTTTACTTTTCAGGCAGTACTAATATCATTGCACTGCAACCACTGCCGGAAACAACGCTAATGATAGATACCACCACACAGCAACTCACCACCACACTGCCCAGCACGATGCCATTGGGTGGTTACCATGTGGTGCTCAGCAATGATGCCAATCAAAAAACCACGCTATATAATGCCATTAAACTTGAAATGAAGCCTTTCGGGAATTCAGGCCAGATGTTACAAAACCTGCAAAAGGCGATGAAACAGAAGCAATAGGATAAGGCAATAAAATAAGCGCCCTGTTCTTCCACCTTTGATCACCACCCCATTCATACTCAACGGAGTGACCCATGCAAACCAACCCTAACATGACAACAAAAATATTAATCTGGATGTGTGCCGGATTAATACTCGGCAGTCTAATTAATGCATTCGCCAGTGATATCGCCTTTGTTCAGGACTACCTGGTCAATGGACTCTTTCATGTTTTAGGCGCACTTTTTATCAGCCTGTTAAAAATGCTGGTGGTACCACTCGTTACCTTTTCACTCATCTGCGGTGTCTGTGGCATTGGTGATATTAATAAACTAGGACGCGTTGGTCTTAAAGCCTTCCTGCTTTTTTTACTGACAACAGCCCTCGCAATTTCACTCGCAATCGCAGTCGCCTCATTAGTTGGCCCTGGTCAGGGTTTTGAATTAAACAGTGATGCTACCAACAGCTTTACCGCACCAGCAGGGCCACCGTTAACCCAGGTCATTATTGATCTTGTGCCCAGCAATCCAATTGCCGCTTACGCAGAAGGCAACATGCTGCAGATCATCTTTTTCACCATTTTATTTGCCGTCTGTATTTTAATCGTCGGTGAAAGAGCACGCCCGATTGCCGAAGCAGCTGAACGCCTGAATGAAGTGATGATGAAAGTGGTTACCGTTGTGATGTACATCGCGCCGTATGGTGTCTTTGCATTGATGGCAAAAACATTTTCACTACAGGGGCTAGGGTTGATATTGCCGATGATCAGCTACTTTGCCGTCGTTGCTGCCGTCTTGTTACTGCATACAGGTGGTACATTAATGGTGCTGTTTAAACTGTTTTCAAAACTAGATCCGCTGGTGTTTTTACG
>QIHH01000194.1 GCA_003230195.1 Gammaproteobacteria bacterium | reverse complement strand
CCTTACTTTGGTTTTATGTGCTGTAATTTAAAACATATTCGACAGATGCCGGGCCGGATTGTCGGTCGTACTGTGGATGCTGATGGTAAGCCCGGTTTTGCTCTGACGTTGCAGGCGCGAGAGCAGCATATTCGCCGTTCCAAGGCGACCTCTAACATCTGTACCAATCAAGGCTTGGTAGTAGCGGCAGCAACGATTTATATGACGCTACTAGGTGCGCAGGGGCTGAATAAAGTGGCTAACCGTTCGCACCAGAATACGCAGCATCTGGCTGGACAGTTGAATGCCATCGATGGGGTGACGATGGCATTTGCATCGCCCACCTTTCATGAATTTGTCATTAAGCTTGAAGGCGTCTTGGCAGAAGATGTGCTTAATGCATTAATGACTGACGGTGTGTTGGGCGGTTTTAATCTCAGTGCAGACTATCCCGCATTAGGCGAAGCGATTCTGGCTTGTGCCACTGAAACCAAAACAGCGGCGGATATCACTGTTTATCGAGATGCCTTGAGCAGTGTGATGAGCAGGCTCAAAGGCGGTGCACATGAGTAATGAAATGAAGCGTAATATAAACAGCCAGAATATCCATGGACAGCAGGATGGTGTGATCTTTGAAAAGTCGCATAGCGGGCGTACCAATGCTTGTCAGTCACCTCGCGAATCTTCAGCCAGCCGTGTTATTCCGGCATCATTACTGCGTGAGTCGCCCCCGATGCTGCCTGAAGTTTCAGAGATGCAGGCGGTGCGCCACTTCACTCGTCTGTCGCAAAAAAACTTTTCGATCGATACCCATTTTTACCCACTCGGCTCTTGTACCATGAAATACAATCCGCGTGCCTGTAATACGCTCGCGATGCTGCCTGGGTTTTTAAATTATCATCCACTGGCGCCAGTCGAAACGGGCCAGGGCTTTATGTCTTGCATGTATGAACTGCAAGAGATTCTGAAAGAAGTGACGGGTATGAAAGAGGTCTCGCTCACACCGATGGCAGGTGCTCAGGGTGAATTGGCAGGCATGGCGATGATCCGCGCCTATCATGATGCGCGTGGTGACACGGCGCGTTGTGAAGTGATCTGCCCCGATGCTGCACATGGTACAAACCCTGCGACGGCGGTGATGTGTGGTTATAAGGTAAAAGAGATACCCACCAAGGCCGATGGTGATATAGACATCGAAGCCTTAAAAGAGGTGATTGGCCCTCAGACCGCGGGTATTATGTTAACCAACCCCTCGACGGTAGGTGTCTTTGAACGTCGTATTACTGAGATTGCAAAGATCGTTCATGATGCCGGTGGCCTGCTCTATTATGATGGCGCGAATCTGAATGCGATCCTGGGTAAAGTGCGGCCGGGTGATATGGGTTTTGATGTGATTCATATGAACTTGCATAAAACCTTTTCAACTCCACACGGGGGTGGTGGGCCGGGTGCCGGGCCTGTTGGCGTGAGCGAACGCCTGATGCCATTTTTGCCAGTGCCAATGATCGGTTACGATGGTGATCAGTACCACTGGTTGACGAAGAAAGACCGTCCGCAAAGTATTGGTCAGCTTTCCGCCTTTGCCGGTAATGCGGGTGTTTTGATACGCGCCTACATCTATGCGCGCCTGCTGGGTCGTGAGGGGATGCCACGCATTGCAGAGTACTCGACGCTGAACGCCAATTATATGATGGTAGAGCTGCAGAAGAAAGGATTTGATCTGGCCTTTCCATCACGTCGTGCAACGCATGAATTTATTGTTACCCTGAAACGCCAAGCGAAAACACTGGATGTATCGGCGATGGACTTTGCAAAGCGTCTGCTTGATTATGGTTACCATGCACCCACGACTTACTTCCCTCTGTTAGTGCCGGAGTGTTTTTTGATCGAGCCAACAGAGACAGAAGATAAAGATACACTGGATGGCTTTATTGATGCGATGGCGAAGATACAGTCTGAAGCAGAAACGCAGGCCGATATGGTGAAGGCGGCGCCATATACCTTGCCCTCACGCAGACTTGATGATGTACGTGCTGCGCGCGAACTGGATATTGTGTGGAAACCAGGTGAGCAAACTAGCTAACAAAGGATTAGCGCGAGTGATTACTGCTAGCGGTTATTCGGTGGCAGGTCTAAAGGCGGCATTCAAACATGAAGCGGCGTTTCGTCAGGAGTTAGCATTATTATTAATGCTAGTACCGCTTGCCTTATGGCTGGGCGATAACGGGGTTGAACGAGCATTATTGATTGGTAGTCTGTTGTTGGTATTGATTGTTGAATTGGTGAATTCAGCGATAGAAGCCGTTGTTGACCGTTTTGGTGGCGAGTTGCATGCGCTTTCTGGACGTGCCAAAGATATTGCCTCAGCGGCGGTATTTATCGCATTAATAAACGTTTTTGTGGTGTGGTTGCTAGTGATGGTTGGCTAGCAGTGTGACTAAAATCAAAAATTAATTTAATAAAAGGAAATACAATGTCAGCACTGATTTGTGGTTCTTACGCTTACGACACCATTATGGTGTTTCAAGACAAATTCAAAAACCATATCTTGCCCGACAAGGTGCACATGTTGAATGTCTCCTTTTTGGTGCCAGAGATGCGCCGTGAATTTGGTGGTTGTGCGGGTAATATTGCTTACAATCTCAAGCTGCTAGGTGCTGATCCTTTGCCGATGGCAACCGTCGGTAGTGACTTTG
>QIHH01000246.1 GCA_003230195.1 Gammaproteobacteria bacterium | reverse complement strand
GACTTCAATAATCAAATCGGTATCGCCAAGACGCACACGGTCACCCAGAGTCGGGCCAAACATCTCGGCATAGGCCTGACGCGTCATCTTGCTCATTGTGTTTCCTCCAGCGACCCCATCACCTTCGCATTAAAACCATAAACCTTACGGTCACCGGCATACGCGACCAGTTCAACCCGGCGTGTCTGCCCCGGTTCAAAGCGCACCGCCGTACCCGCAGGAATATTCAAGCGAAAACCACGCGCCTCTTCCCGAGTAAATTTCAGCGCGTTATTGGTTTCATAAAAATGGTAGTGAGAGCCCACCTGAATCGGACGATCCCCACTATTGGCGACATTAATGGTGACCTTTTCACGACCAGCGTTCAGCTCTATCTCACCAGGTTCAATCAACATTTCGCCAGGAATCATCTCACTGGGCATCATCGGATCAGACATCTTGCCAACACTCCTCTAAACAATCGGGTTATGCACGGTGACCAGCTTGGTGCCATCAGGAAAGGTCGCCTCCACCTGCACTTCATGCACCATCTCGGCAATGCCATCCATCACATCTTCACGCCTGAGCAACGTTGTACCATGGCTCATCAATTCAGCAACCGTTTTACCGTCGCGCGCACCTTCCATAATCTCCGCAGAAATATAGGCAATCGACTCCGGGTAGTTGAGCTTCACCCCGCGCGCCTTACGCCGTTCTGCCAGCAGGGCGGCAGTAAACAACAGCAACTTATCCTTCTCTCTTGGTGACAGTTCCATAACCCACTCCTCATCAAGTATTCCAAATTCTCGGTACACTGGCCTCACGGCCAACCACCAACGGTCTAATTTCTTGCCACACGCGACTAAAGGTAAGGCGCGCTGTTTCACCCTGATGCGCCAACAGACGACACACCAGCAAATCACCCATCAAGGTACAACTTAGCAATCCTTCATCTATATCCAGCTCAACCCCGCGCGCCGCTTTTAGCACCTCGACATCCGCGTTCGTCGCCACTAACGTAGCAGAGACCGTATAGCCCTGCATTCCCCATGCACACTGCATAAAAGGCTGATTGGCATCAAAACGTGCCCGCTCGATAAACAGCGGTTCGCCCTCACGCCATAACTCAAAGGTCTGGCGACAAAGCCCACTCTCATATAACTCATCACTCGCAGGCCGACCGAGGCACAACATCTCCCAGCCGATAAAACACGCGCCAGCTGCCAGCTCAACACGGGTATTCATCTGCACGTGGCTATTGGAAAACAGAATCGTATCCTGCGGCAGCCATTCCAACGTTGCGCCTTTATGTACAGTGAGGCTTTGTTGTTGCAATGCAACCCGACCATTTGAACGATAAAACTTGCCCGATGCCGGTGTCGTCAGCAATGCATGCGCGCCACCCTCCACCTCGACATTGATGCGCAGTTGATCACCACCCACCACCCCTCCCGGCGGATGCAGCAGATAGAGATGACACACCTCATTTTCAGGATAAAACGGCGACTGAACCCGCAGCGGCCCAAAGTGCTTACGATGCACAATCGCCGTGCGCCCTGCACGCTGGACAAAACGCAACGCTAGCGATGCTTGCCAGGAAGATGATTGTAGAATGGCGCTCAACTGATTGCTCCAAAATGATTAAACATTGCGGAATATTGGTAATATATATACCACGCGGTGATATCACTCTAACAGATTGAGAAGGTTGAGCCTTGCCTTTTGCTAGTAGTTATCGCCTACTAGCAACACGATGTTCCAACGGGCACATTGGGTGTTTAGAAGGATGGCATAGGTCAAGTTGGTAAAGAAGGGAAAATGTTTGAAAAAGCAGCATATGGCAAAGACATTAACAGGTATTGGTGAAATGAATATGCATCATAACTTTCGTGTTATTTTATTTATAATCAGCATATTGACGTTAGCTGCTTGTAATTCCAGTATCAAAACTAATAATGAACTGGATGTGATGAGCAAGAATGACAAAGAAACTATATTTTCTATGATAATAGAGCATTTTGATCTTCAACAATATTTTCACCAGGAAGAAAAAAACAGGGTGCCATTAAAAATTAAGAGTAACGAAAATCTTGGTGTTAATTTGCCGGTAATAAAGTTTGGCAAACCAGTCGAGTTTTATACTGATACCAATTTTGACAGTGATGATCCTTTTTTCGAAGTGGCTTTGTTCAGCATTAATGGCGACAATGCAATATTTAATATTGTGTATGCTGCAGAAGGTATTACTATAAAAGGTAAATTAAAAAAGCAAAGCAGCCAGTGGTCATTTGTGGCGTTTGAGGTATTTGAAAGTTAATGTGTATTAGTTAGCGCCCATGCTGAGCGTACACAAAAAAGACCCCCACTTAATAAAAGGAGAGCCTTAAATAGTGACGAACAACAAAGTCACTGAGACAATCTATTTTTGCCGTCATCCCAGCGAAGGCCGGGATCCAGAAAGGCGTGGCAGAAAATTAAATTGAAATACCATCTCTTGCTAGCCATGAGCAAGTAGATAGATCGTAGGTTTTACTTGTACAGTTGTTCACTGGATCCCGGCCTTCGCCGGGATGACTGATAGTGAGCTAGTCGCTACTTCTCCAACTGCGACACATCCCGAACCGCACCCTTAGAGGCGCTGGTGGTCATCGCGGCATAGGCACGCAATGCCGCACTTACGTAACGTTCACGATTCACAGGCTTCCATGCTGCAG
>QIHH01000116.1 GCA_003230195.1 Gammaproteobacteria bacterium | reverse complement strand
TACCGCCACACGATGCGAGTAATAAAGTACAACTAACCGCCAATGCCGCAAAATTTTTGGGATAATGCATATTCCGACCTCCTGAATAAAAACCCCTGTGTCTACGTAGTGCGCAGTTAAAGACGCTGTTATTTTTATGTTTTATCGCTTATCTGATAATGGGTTGAGTTGCAGTGTTAAGCCTTTAGTTCTTTTTTGTAGGCATTGCATTGCAATAGACATCAGTTGAATACTGACACCATTAATACGCGTGCTTATGAAAAATATCAAGCCTTTATGGTCTGAGCGGTTGGTCAGTTGTTTTTACTGTGCTTAGTCGCAGAAGGCTAGACCAGTTTTTTGTAATGCGCGGTAGTAGCAGCTAGTCATTCACCTAATTGCCCCAACATTCGGCTGATTTCTCTGAGCGTGGGTGGTGGTGTTTGTTGTCTTTTACTGTGCTATCAGATTGTTAAGCTTACGTTGGTATTCCTGTGAAATATCAGGGTGCTTGGCTTTGAAGATGCGGATGATGGTGATTATCATCTCGCGCGCAGCACCTTCTTTAAAGGCGATGTCTTGCGCTAGAATCGCGAGCAGATGATCCATTGCTTGTTTGCCATCATGCTGGGCAATCAGGCAGACGGCGAGGTCAAAGCGGGATGAGAGATCGTTGGCATCTTCGGTTACGAGCTGTTGTAGTGCTGTCAGTCCATCAGTACGAGCGGCCGCCTGAGCGAAGAGTAACTGGTCGTTGAGTGATTTCCCCTGTTCTGAGGTGCGATCGCGTTCTGGTAGCTTGTTATAGAGCCCTTGAGCATTGCCCAGCTCATTAATGTCGATAAAGACCTGGATCATATCCATTGCAACGCGCGTATTACTGGGGTGCTTCTGGATCGCCTGAGTTAGCAGCATGATGGCTGCGGCGGTGTCACCTGCAATATGCTTGGCGCGTGCCTGTTCGCGCAGTAAGTCTGATTCATGCTGGATGTTTAATTCAGCGAGTAGTGCGCGTGCCTCATGTTCATTTGGTGTGCCCATTTCTACCCGACGTGCCTCGCCATTTTGAAAGATCATGATGGTGGGTACATTTTCAATTTCATATTGTTTACGCAGTTCAGGCTGTTCATCAATATCGACTTTGGCAAAGATAAAGTCACCAGGAAATTCATTGGCGAGAGAGCTGAATATAGCATCGACGCTCATGCAGTGTTCTGACAAAAGCCTGATAAATGTCACTACTACAGGAGCCTTTAAGGCGTTTTCGATCACTGCGGTGGCAAAGGTTTTTTCGGTAACTTCAAAAATACAGGCTTCTTTATGCATTATTTACTCAGGATTGTTACTTGCTAAGTTGGTCGTTTGAAGGATTATACGGAGAGATTGCCACTCTGACCACGCAGATATGACCCGTCTGGGTTTACTTTACAAATACCCCTTAATGATAGCTGGAAGTTTGAGGTCTTTGATTCATATCAGTAAATGATTGTTTGATTATCATAGCCCTGTCGTAAGTGAAATATGATGGCATTTAATGCTTGCTCATATGCCGCTGTCTATGTAAGGTTAAATAGCCTTTTTATTAGCAAGGGAATTCTTTAGTAATTAGGTAGGTTAAGTTTAATTCTTTTAATTTGTAGTCTATTTCATATTGAATAAAGGGGAGTTCTTATGTCAACTGCAGTTAGCACAGAAAATACAAGTAAAACCGATGGTCTTATTGTGATCGCAGTAGCGGCAATTATTGCGCTCTTATGGGCTGTTGGTATCGCTATTTCTTAAACTTAATATAATAAAAATAGTGTTGATTTAATTTTAGTAAATTTAAATCAACTTTGTTTAAATTAGCTGGTACAAGGTAGCTTGTACTGGCTTTTTTATGGGCGTATCGATATTGACGGTGTCTTTATTAGTGTAGAATACGGTGTTTTATACTAGTGTAATAGCTAATCCATGACTGCTGCGATCTCAATCAACAATGTGAAAAAATCCTATGGCTCGCTTGATGCCCTGAAAGGGGTTGACCTGACGATTAACCGTGGTGAGTTTTTTGGCCTGCTGGGGCCGAATGGCGCGGGCAAATCGACGCTAATCAATATTATCGCTGGGTTGGCAAATGCCGATGCGGGTTCAGTGAGTGTGCTGGGGCATGATGTGGTTGCTGATTATCGGCAGGCACGGTTGGCGCTTGGGGTGGTGCCGCAGGAGCTGGTGTTTGATGCCTTCTTTTCTGTGCGTGAGGTGCTGAAAATTCAGTCTGGCTATTTTGGTCTGGGCAAAGAAAATGATGGGTGGATTGATGAGTTACTAGACGCGTTGGCGCTCACTGATAAGGCCAACGTGAATATGCGCGCACTTTCTGGTGGTATGAAACGGCGCGTGTTGATTGCGCAGGCACTGGTGCATAAGCCTGAAGTGCTGATTCTGGATGAGCCGACGGCTGGGGTTGATGTTGAACTGCGTAAGCTATTGTGGGGCTTTGTTGAGCAGCTTAATCAAAAAGGGCACACCATTGTATTGACGACTCACTACTTGGAAGAAGCTGAGAAATTGTGCGATCGGATTGCGATTCTTAACCACGGCGAGGTGATTGCACTGGATTCCAAGGCTTCTTTATTACAGAGTGAAATTTGCAGTAAGTTACATCTGATTATTAAAATCGCTGAGCCGATTGATCAACTGCCAGATGCGCTAGCGCCATCTATACGGGATAAGGTTAAGCACCT
>QIHH01000196.1 GCA_003230195.1 Gammaproteobacteria bacterium | reverse complement strand
TGATTCGTCAGGATCTGAATGTACCGCTTAAAGATGGCGCGGTATCGGATGACACGCGCATTCGCGCGTCACTACCGACTATTCAAAAGGCGCTTGAAGGTGGCGCCAAGGTGATGATTATGTCTCATTTGGGGCGTCCAACCGAAGGTGAATATACTGATGAATATTCGCTCGCAGCTGTTGCGGTACACATGGCTGATCTATTAGGCAAGAAGGTTAAGTTGGTTAAAGAGTATTTGAATGGCGTTGAACTGGCTGATGGTGAAATCGCTCTTCTTGAAAACGTACGTTTTAATACGGGTGAAAAGAAAAATGAAGATGCACTGGCAAAACAGTATGCGGCACTTTGTGATGTGTTTGTTATGGATGCCTTTGGTACGGCACATCGCGCACAGGCATCCACTCATGGTGTCTCCAAATTTGCGCCAACAGCATGTGCAGGCCCACTGCTAGCAGGTGAACTGGAAGCTTTGGGTAAAGCGCTGGATAATCCTGCGCGTCCTATGGTAGCGATTGTGGGTGGTTCTAAAGTTTCAACCAAGCTAACCGTGCTGGAATCACTTTCTAAAATTGTTGATCAGCTAATTGTTGGTGGCGGCATCGCGAATACTTTTATTGCAGCCGCTGGACACAATGTGGGTAAGTCTCTTTACGAGGCCGACCTGATTGATACCGCTAAGAAGCTGACCGCAGATGCGAAATCACGTGGTGGTGACATCCCGGTGCCTGGCGATGTTGTCTGTGCTAAAGAGTTTGCTGAAAATGCTGTGGCAGAATTAAAAGCCGCATCTGATGTTGCCGATGATGATATGGTGTTTGATATCGGCCCTGATAGTGCGCAAGAGTTGGCTGAGATTATAAAAAATGCTGGCACTATTGTCTGGAACGGCCCAGTAGGCGTATTTGAGTTTGATCAGTTTGGCGAAGGGACTAAAGCAATTGCGAATGCGATTGCAGAGAGCCCTGCATTCTCAATTGCAGGTGGTGGTGATACATTGGCAGCTGTTTCAAAATATGGCATTGCTGATAAGATTTCATATATTTCTACGGGTGGCGGCGCATTTCTTGAATTCTTGGAAGGCAAGAAATTGCCAGCCGTTGAGATCCTAGAAGAACGCGCTAAGTAATAGCCGCTACATATGGGGCCAGGTGGCCCCCATTTTTAAATATCAATATCTAGGAGAAGATAAGTTGCGCAGAACAAAGATTGTCGCGACGCTAGGGCCGGCAACAGACGACCTTAAAGTGTTGGAATCACTGGTAGTGGCTGGTGTGGATGTTGTGCGTTTGAATTTTTCTCACGGTTCTTTTGAAGAGCAAAAATTCCGTGCGGACAATATTAGAATATTGGCAGAAAAGCACGGCAAAGTAATAGGTGTACTGGTTGATCTGCAGGGACCGAAGATTCGTACCTGTAAATTCAAGGAAGGTAAAGTTAACTTGGTTGAAGGTGATCGCTTTATTCTTGATGCTGCGTTAGGTGATCTTGACGGGACTAATGAGCGAGTAGGTCTTACTTATAAGCAGTTGCCGAATGATGTGAAGGCTGGTGATACATTATTACTTGATGATGGCCGTATGATTCTGGAAGTGACCGAAGTTAAAGGCCAGGAAGTACACACTAAAGTGATGCACACCGGCCCTTTGTCGAATAACAAAGGGATTAACCTGCAAGGTGGCGGCCTTTCTGCTCCTGCTTTAACGGAAAAAGATAAAATTGATATTGTCTCTGCGGCAAAGATCGATGCTGACTTTGTTGCGGTCTCTTTTCCTCGTACGGCGGCGGACGTTCATGAATGTCGTCGTTTGTTGGAAGAAGCGGGTAGCGATGCCGCAATTGTTTCCAAGATAGAGCGCGCTGAAGCATTGGATGTGATCGATGAAATCATTGAAGCTTCCGAAGTGATTATGGTTGCTCGTGGTGATCTTGGTGTGGAAGTGGGCGATGCTGAACTACCTGCCATTCAAAAAGATCTGATTAAACGAGCACGTGCGATGGATCGCGTGGTGATCACGGCTACCCAGATGATGGAATCGATGATTGAAAACCCAATCCCAACACGTGCTGAAGTATTCGATGTGGCCAATGCAGTGTTGGATGGTACGGATGCGGTGATGCTATCGGGTGAAACCGCTGCAGGAAAATATCCTGCCAAGGTTGTTGAGTCAATGGGGCGTATCTGTGAAGAAGCAGAGAAGCAGAGTACCACTCGTGTATCGGATCACCGTGTCGACCTGACCTTTGGGCGAAGCGATGAAGCGATTGCGATGGCAACGATGTATACGGCTAACCATCTGGATGTAGATGGTATTGCTGCACTGACCGAATCTGGTTCTACCGCGCTTTGGATGTCTCGTATTAGTTCTGGTCTGCCAATCTATGCGTTGACTCAGAGTGAAAAAACCAAACGTCGTATGACGTTGTATCGTGGGGTTTATCCGATGAGTATTAACATTGATGATGTTAAACAGTATCAACTGAGCGCGCATGCGCAAAAAGTATTATTAGAGCGTGGCGTTGTTAAAAATGGCGACCTGATCATCATTACAAAAGGTGACAAGGTCGGTGTTGATGGTGGCACCAACTCGATGAAGATTGTTCGTATCGGGGCTTGATCATTTAGTACTTCCTTGATAGTAACGTATTAAATTTTTCAGAAATGGCTTTGATTTCACTACGCCAATTACTGGATCATGCTGCGGAAAATGCTTATGGCATGCCAGCATTTAATGTCAACAACATGGAGCAGGTTCACGCGATCATGCGAGCTGCTGATGCGGTTAATTCACCTGTGATCATGCAGGGTTCTGCCGGTGCACGTGCTTATGCGGGCGAACCTTTTCTGCGTCATCTGATCTTAGCTGCCGTTGAGCAGTACCCACACATTCCTGTTGTGATGCATCAGGATCATGGTTCTGAGCCAGCCGTATGCCTGCGTTCTATCCAGTCTGGTTTCTCATCAGTGATGATGGATGGTTCTCTAGAAGCGGATATGAAAACCCCTTCTTCTTTCGAATACAATGTTAACGTCACTAAAACTGTTGTTGATATGGCGCATGCGGGTGGTGTTTCTGTTGAAGGTGAGCTGGGTTGTCTGGGTTCTCTTGAGACTGGTGAAATGGGCGAAGAAGATGGCCATGGTGCAGAAGGAAAACTTGATCTTGAGCTGCTGTTGACTGATCCACAGGAAGCGAAAGACTTCGTTGAGAAAACCGGTGTTGATGCGTTGGCGATCGCAATTGGTACTTCTCATGGCGCGTATAAGTTTACCAAGAAGCCTACCGGTGACGTGCTGCGTATTGACCGTATCAAAGAGATTCACCAGGTAATCCCTAACACCCATCTGGTTATGCATGGCTCTTCTTCAGTACCGCAGGAGTGGTTGGAAATCATCAACAACTACGGTGGTGACATGGGGCAGACTTATGGCGTACCTGTTAGTGAAATCGTTGAAGGTATCA
>QIHH01000212.1 GCA_003230195.1 Gammaproteobacteria bacterium | reverse complement strand
AAGAACTCGACGTTCGATTTAGACCTTCGTATTTTCCATTTACGGAGCCATCAGCCGAGGTTGATATTCAATGTGTCATCTGTGGTGGTAAAGGGTGCCGTGTCTGTAGCTACACTGGTTGGTTAGAGGTGATGGGTTGCGGCATGATCCATCCAAAAGTTTTCGATAACATTGGCTTTGATAACGAAAAATATACCGGTTTTGCCTTTGGCATGGGCGTTGAACGTATGACGATGCTACGTTACGGCGTTAATGATTTACGCCTCTTTTTTGAAAACGATCTGCGTTTTCTTGGCCAGTTTAAATAAACATTCAAATAAGATATCTGACGTATTATGAAATTTAGTGTGCAGTGGTTAAGAGAGTGGGTAAATCCTGACATCTCAATCGAAACGCTTTCAAAACAGTTGACCATGGCCGGGCTTGAGGTGGATGCTGAATTGCCGGTTGCAGCAGAATTTAGCGGTGTTGTGGTCGGTGAGGTGCTAACCGTTGGGTCTCATCTAGAGGCCGATAAATTACAGATCTGTACGGTAAATGTGGGTGAAGCCGAGCCGCTTCAAATCGTTTGCGGTGCGAAGAATGTACGTGTTGGCATGTTGGTACCCACCGCCTGCGTGGGTGCGATGTTGCCGGGTAATTTTAAGATTAAAAAGGCAAAGTTGCGCGGTGTATCTTCAATGGGCATGCTCTGTTCTGAGCAGGAGATTGGCCTTGCTGACAGTGCCAATGGATTAATGTCGCTACCGAGTGATGCACCTGTTGGCATGAATATCCGTGACTATCTACAACTGGATGATGTGATGCTTGAGTTAGGGCTGACGCCAAATCGGAGCGATTGCCTCAGCATCGCTGGGATTGCACGGGAAGTCGGCGTTCTCAATCGTTGTGAATTAACGGAAGTGGCCGCGGTTGCGGTTGAGCCAACGACAGCCGAGCAATTTCCAGTCAATATCAGTGTGACTGAAGCATGCCCGCGTTACCTCGGGCGGGTGATTAAAGGGATAAACCCTGAAGCAGCCACACCAATGTGGATGCAAGAACGCCTGCGTCGCAGTGGTGTGCGCAGCATTAGTGCTGTTGTTGATGTGACTAATTATGTGATGCTTGAGCTAGGACAGCCAATGCATGCCTTTGATCTTAATAAACTCTCTGGTGGGATTGATGTGCGTTTTGCTACCAGTGACGAACAGGTTAAGCTATTAAACGATGAGACCATCAAGCTAACCAATGATGCCCTAGTGATAGCAGATCAAAATGGCCCGTTAGCACTTGCCGGTGTAATGGGAGGAAGTGACAGCGCGGTTGAAGATAAGACTGTTGATCTGTTTTTAGAGAGCGCCTTTTTTGACCCTGATGTGATCGCAGGTAAGGCGCGCAGTTACGGTTTGCATACCGACTCTTCACACCGCTTTGAACGAGGGGTTGACTATGAGCTGCCACGTCGCGCAATGGAGCGTGCCACGCGGTTACTGAAAGAGATCGTTGGCGGTGATGTGGGGCCGATCACCGAAGTGGTGAATGAGGCTCAGTTGCCTAAACGAGTACCTGTCACGCTGCGTGCGACACGTCTTAAACGACTGCTGGGGGTTGAACTGGCAAAAGATGATGTCAGTGAAATTTTAACTCGCCTAGGGATGAAGGCAGAGTATTCGACTAATGGTGAGTGGTGCGCTGTCGCACCGTCGTTCCGTTTTGACATTTCGATTGAAGCTGACTTGATCGAAGAGCTTGCACGTGTTTTTGGCTACGCTAATATCCCGAGCATCCCGCCGGTGGCACGCCTGCAAATCAATGCTGCATCTGAGACTGAGGTAACTCCACAACGCATTCGCCAGCTGTTTGTTGACCGTGATTATCAGGAGGCGATCACCTATAGTTTTGTCGATGAGCAGCAGCAGTTATGGCTGAACCCCAATGCAATCGCGATTAAACTGATGAATCCGATTTCTACTGACATGTCGGTGATGCGCTCAACATTGTGGACTGGACTGCTTCAGGCGCTTAACTACAATCAAAATCGCCAACAGAAACGTATCCGTTTCTTTGAGGTTGGCGTAAGGTTTTGTGGTGAGCTAAGCAAGCGTAAAGAAGAGAAGGTGATATCGGGTGTTGTGTGTGGTAATCAATCCGCTGAGCAGTGGGGAGAGAAAGCACGTGAGGTCGATTTCTTCGATCTTAAGGCGGATGTTGAGGCGTTACTGGCATTAGCCGTGGGGCAAAAATTCAGCTTCAATGCCGAGGCACACTCAGCGTTACATCCCGGGCAGTCTGCTGCGATTAAAGATGAAAGCGGCATGCTATGTGGGTATTTGGGTTTGCTTCATCCTGAGATTACAAATAAATTGGCGTTAGAAGGGAATATCTTTCTGTTTGAACTCAGTTACGATGCGATCGCTAAAAGGACCTTGCCCATTTTTCATGAGCTCTCCAAATTTCCTGCAGTACGTCGTGATATTGCTGTTATTGTCGATGAAAATGTCTCTTCACAGAGCATAAGCGATTGTGTGGAATCGGCTGCAGGGGTGCTCTTGCAGGAGCTGCAGTTGTTTGATGTGTATCAAGGCAAAGGTGTTGATTCAGGAAGAAAAAGTATTGCAATAGGGTTGACCTTGCAGGAATTTTCACGCACTCTAACGGATAGTGAAATTGATGGCGTAGTTGAGGGGGTACTGTCATCACTCAATGAAAACCTCGGGGCTACACTGAGAGAATAAAAATTATGGCGCTAACAAAAGCGGATATGGCAGAGAGATTGTTTGAG
>QIHH01000111.1 GCA_003230195.1 Gammaproteobacteria bacterium | reverse complement strand
TTTAAGCTTCCATTAAATCGGCAATATGAAGAATAGGCAGGTCACTGACTTGTGACATCACCACTTCATCTTCAGCGCATTCAACAATAATGCGCTGTATATTACGACCGCTGAGTATCCAGTGCGCTTGTTCTTTGCTGTCGAGCATTGGCTTGATTGCATTAAGGCCACCTGCTGCGGTAGGGATTGCATTGCGCTGCAAATCAAGATTCATCTGGCAACCCTGTTGATGACGCAGTTGGTCATAGTGTGTGATTTTCTGTTGATGGTCATGATGAAAGGAGCGTGCTTCGATCAGGTAGAGATCATTTTTGTTCAATTTTTTTGTTAGTGTGCTTAACTGGCTTAGGCCATGGCCAAGTGCCAGCAGTTCGCTTGCTGGTAGCCATTGGCGCAGCGATTTAAGCAGATGGCCATTACTCACGTAGAGTCGTTTGGCCCGCTGTAGCGGTTCAAGAAAACGCTGCAGGCGATGCTCAGGAATTTCGATACCCGCTTCAAGTGCGAGCGCAATGTCATCACCATCATCAAGTGACAGCGAGGTATCTATCTCACTTGAGAGTAGGGATTGGATCTTTGTGAGCCTCATTGGATTGGAACGCAGTGCCTTGCCGGGTAGGATGATGGTGTGTTTTTCTATTTTTACCTTTGATGATGATGCTTGTTGTGTGAACAACGACGTAATTTTTTGCTTGAGTTCAGCCTCAATGCCGTGAGAAAAAGTCTCTTTTCTGAGCGTTTTAATGGTTTCTGTAATGTCGATATTCTCTGGGCAGAGGGTATCGCATGCACCGCACAGTAGACAGCTAAAGAGTGCGGGCGTAATGTCATGATGCGAGGCATTGTGTTGCAGTGCCTTGAAGAGTCCTTGCGGGCTGTATTGCACGTCACGATGTTGTTGCCACATCGGGCAGGAGAGCAGGCACAAGCTACAGCCATGGCAGTTGGCATGTGACATTAGAAAATGACGTTACGGTTAAGGATCATGGCTGGGTCTGCCTGGCGTTTCATCGCGAGATGTTTTTCGACTACCTCGTCGCCCAGTGCGCGACGAATATACCCTTTCATCATGCCGCCAAAACGGTAATAACTGGTGCCAAGGTCAACCCCTATGTCATAGATTTCATTTTTAAAAGACTGTAGTTGATCGCGGCTATAGCTGTTATCGCCAATCATCGGTTCAAATTCACAGCCGTAAGCCCACTCTTCGGCATCGGGTGGAATGCAGGATAGCTCGTAATGAGGCTTGTGTTCTGCGCGAAGCTTTATGCCGACACAGTAGAGTGTGTAATGCGGGAAATATTTTTTGCAGACGGCATTACCGCGTTCAACCGACGCGACAAACTTGTCGACGCTGCTCGAGATGTCGGGAATGACCATCTGGCGTCCACCCCAGTGCTTCCATACCGCACGTGAAAAGACCACGGTGCGATCGATCATCTGTTCGCCTTGCATATGATGGGCAGGCTGCAGGTCTGGAAAGAGTTCGCGCTTACGTTGATAGAGATATAGGGCCTCTTTGAGGCGCCACGGTCGTAGTGCGTAATGGACAGCGGTGCGCAGTGCAAAGGGCAGTTCACCGTAGCCCCTGAGGGTTTTGCGGTGATGTTTGAGGAATTCAGCTTCGCGCTCATCGCTGTCGAAGGCGACCAGTAATGTGATGGCTTTATCCATCATGGTCAGGATACCGCTGTAATCGCAGGTTTGTGTCCTGTCGATGCGCATTAAATCCTCTACCGCATCGCGTAGCGAAGCGTAGTAATAGTAATGCATTCGCAGCGGGGTGTATGGGCGTACCCGTAACGTTACTTCGGTGATGATGCCAAACTGACCGTAGCCAAGGATCACGCGTTGAAATAGCGCTGCATTTTCTTCATCTGAACATTCAACGATTTCACCAGTAGGGGTGACAACCTGTAGCGCAAGTGCTTGGTCTGCACTGCAGCCTAATTTTGATGAGTTAACATCAATCCCACCGACGCCAAGTGTGCCGCCCACCGAGGAGGTGAGGTTGAGTGGGGCTGATTGGTAGTCTAACCCTTCTCGACGTAATGCCTCTGCCAGTAAGTGCCAGAAGATGCCACCTTCAGTACGCACCGTCAGCGCTTTTTTGTCGATGTGTTGTACGCGACTCATGCCAGTCATGTCGAGCAGTATGCCGCCAAAGGCTACCGATTCACCTTCGGTGGTGAGGCCGCCACCGCGAGTGGTAACGGGGACTTGGTACTGTTGTGCGAGTTGCATTAAGGTTGAAATTTGGCTGGCACTACGTGCGATCACTACGCCGTGCGGCTTGCCGTAGGCGAGTCCGCCTGCATCGGTGACATAGGTACCTGTGTGATGCTGGGCGAGGCGTACATCAACCCCGGCCTGCTCAAGGCTGTCAACAAATGCCTGCCATTGTTCACCTTGCCAACGTTCTGGATTGGTCTGTTGGCGTGGAATGCCGTGTAGTGAATCGGGTGCGACCGGGCAAGGCGGTATTTCACCGATGGTGTTGTTACTTGTTGTGATGTTTTGATTGTCCACGTGGCGTGTTTTGCCTGATTGTCCTAGTCAAGTCGAGGTGTGCCCGACAAAGTGGCCAATTCTAGACCAAAACGGGCCGTGCGGCATAGTCGCGAGTGCTTATATTTGGTACTTAAGTTTAGCGGGGGAAGGTCTGGGGCTTGGGGTTATCCTTGTGTTCTATGTCAGCAGTGTCCGGTTAAGGAATTGCATGGAACTTCCGTGCATGTTGAGAATCTCTTCCATTTACCTCCGGCGGCTCCAGTTCCAATT
>QIHH01000127.1 GCA_003230195.1 Gammaproteobacteria bacterium | reverse complement strand
GAGATGTATGATTTTATGGCGCAATGGCACTTTACTACCTATCAACAAAATGAACTACGCCTCCTGCTTCGACGCTGGCACGCGCTGTCATTAACTAACAAACCATCACACCATGACTTTGCTACTCACACAACAAGCAAAGCCGTATTAAACGCAATTAAACACTTTCTTGATAAGCAGCCCATTTCTTTTAATACTAAGGTAATTCAATAATGCATCGCCTTATTTATATTGAAGAAGCAGTGGCAGACCACCCCCGTACAAAAGAAATTTGTGAACGCTTTCCAAAGGCGACGAAAGTTTACTGCAAATACTATGGCGAGGTCTTCAATCGCAAAGGGCAGAATTTTCGCCTGCAGAAACAGCAACCCGCGCTGATTCTCGCGCGTAAACATAAAAAACATGTGCTCAATGCACCCGATGGATACGGCATCGGTGGCCGACATAATTACTATTTTTCACACATGCTCAACTGCGTCTACGATTGTCGTTACTGTTTTCTACAGGGCATGTACCGTTCCGCAAACTATGTCATCTTCATCAACTATGAAGAGTTTCAACAGGCCATCATTGAGACTGCTGCACTACACCCTGATGAAGAGTCATGGTTTTTTTCTGGCTATGATTGCGACAGCCTTGTCTATGAACCTGTCACAGACTTCACAAATCATTTCCTTCCTATCTTCGCTCAACTGCCAAATGCACACCTTGAACTGCGCACCAAGAGCCTGCAAATTCGTACGCTGCTGAAATTAGAGCCGATTAAAAACTGTGTTGTCGCTTATAGCTTTACCCCCGAAGTGATATCAAAGGCACTTGAACATGGCGTGCCGTCTGTTGAAAAGCGTATCGAGGCGATGTTCAAACTACAACAACATGGCTGGCAACTTGGGCTAAGGTTTGATCCAATGATTTACCAGGAAGGGTTTGAAGAGATCTATAAAAACCTGTTCGAACAAATTTTCTCACGCCTCCCCGTTGACAGTATTCACTCGGTTAGTCTAGGCACATTGCGCACACCAAAGGCATTCCATCAAAACATGGTGAACCTTTACCCCGAAGAAAAACTCTTTGCAGGCCGCTTCGATGAAAATCGCGGCATGATCACCTATCAGAAAGAACTCGAAGAACAGATGACCCGTTTTTGCTACGACCAACTCATGCAATACATTCCACAAAGCCTTTTCTTTGCCTGTACACCACCCGAATAAAAAGGGCTACAACCTAATGAAACTGAGTTATCGAAAAATATTAATCACTGGTGCAAGCTCAGGTATCGGCCGGGAAACCTGCAAAAGATTACTCAACGATGGCCACGAGGTGATTGGTATTGCACGTGATTTCAGCAAGTTTCCATGCGATGATGATGCTTTCACCCCCATCACCATTGACCTTGAAGCCGTTGAGGCATTACCAAAACAGCTACAAGCACTGGCAAAAGCACAAAGTGACGTGGATGCCATTATCTGTTGTGCTGGGCGCGGCCAGTTTGCTTCACTAGAAGAGTTTTCATATGAGCAGATCCGTTCACTGATCGATCTAAATTTTATCAGCCAGGCCTTTATTGCACGCGCCTTCCTACCCGTTTTGAAACGACAACAAAGTGGCACACTTATTTTTATCGGCTCTGAGGCTGCTCTCAGGGGTAGTCGCAAAGGTAGTATCTACTGCGCCAGCAAATTTGCACTGCGCGGCCTTGCGCAGGCATTGCGTGATGAGTGTAGTAAAAGTGGGGTGTCTGTCAGCATCATCAACCCCGGCATGGTGAAGAGCGAGTTCTTTAATGAACTCCCATTTAGCCATGGAGATGAAGAAGACAATTATTTACTGCCAGAAGATGTTGTCGATGCTATTGCGCTCATCATTAACGCGCGCAGCAGCACCGTAATTGACGAGATAAACCTTTCACCACTCAAGAACGTGGTTCAATCAAAACCAGCCAACTAAATTTTGTAGCGCCCGAATAGATTTCGGGCGCTACTTAAACAGATCAAATACTGCGGTCAAACTCTTTCACAAAACGCGCATCAAATGCTTCACGCGTATATGAGTGCTGCTGCGTACCGTGGTGCTCAATCTTGATACCACCCGCTAGTGATGCTAGACGACCTGTAGTCTCCCAATCCATATCATTCATCAAACCGTATAAAAGACCGGCGCGATAGGCATCGCCACAACCCGTTGGATCTGCTAATTGAGAAGTTTTAATAGCAGGGATTTCGATGCGCTTCCCCTTCGTGTAAATATGTGAGCCTTCGCTACCGAGAGTAACAATCAATCCATCAACACGCTCCGCTATTTCATGCGGTGACTTGCCAGTACGCTGCTGCAACATCTCCATCTCATAATCATTCACGGTCAGCCAGCTCGCCTGTTCAACAAAGCGCATTAAATCGTCACCATCAAACATCGGCATTCCCTGGCCGGGATCAAAAATGAATGGCACGCCCGCTTCTGCAAATTCTTTTGCATGTTCAATCATACCATCACGACCATCCGGTGACACAATGCCAATCGACGCAGACGGTGCATCGACCACATGATTTTCGTGCGACATACTCATCGCACCCGGATGAAAGGCTGTGATCTGATTATCATCAAGATCAGTAGTAATGAAAGCCTGACCAGTATAACTATCACCAATGACTTTGATGTGATCTCGGCTAATACCACACTTATCCATCCACTCAGCATAAGGAACAAAGTCACTACCGACGGTTGCCATCGGCAAAGGATCAGCACCTAGCAGCTTGAGATTGTAAGCAATATTACCCGCACAACCACCAAATTC